>JAOTTJ010000031.1 GCA_029864465.1 Gammaproteobacteria bacterium
CACGATCCGTGGCAATCGACTCGACGAATCGTTTGTCGATCTTGATCTCGTTCGCGGGGATCTGCTTGAGATAGCTCAATGAAGAATGGCCCTTGCCGAAATCGTCGATCGACAAGCCCGCCCCGAGCTTGCGGATTCTGAGCAAACTCGCGAGCGCCTTCTCGTCGATGCTGAGCAGGCCATCCTCGGTCAACTCTACGGTTAGTTCGATATTCTGGCTTTTGAGCGCCTCCTTCAGAGATCGCAGCCGCGAGTAGAATTCCGTCAAGACGATGAGCTGCGGCGCCACGTTGATCGATAGCGAGAGGGGCTGATCGAAATACTTCCAGTTTTCTGCCGCATCGAGCACGCGATCGAACACGAGCCAGGTCAGGGGCACGATTTGTCCGGAATTCTCGGCTAGTGGCACGAAGGTGTCGGCCGACATGAATCCGCCATCCGGGCTGCGCCAGCGCACGAGCGCCTCGAGCCCAGCGACGGACGATCCACCCAGGTCGATCTTCGGCTGGTAGTAGACCTCGAGCTCGCCGCGGCGAATCGCAGCGGTCAGGTTGCTTTCCATCTTCCAGAGGTTGGCGAGCTGGCGTGTCGCATCCGTCGTGTAGATGTCGTAAGCCATTTCCTTGTCTTTAGCTCCCTGTAAGGCGAGCTCCGCACGACGAAACAACGTCGACGCGTCTGTGGCATGCGTCGGATGCACGGCGATGCCGACAGTAACGTCGACAAAAAAACTGTCCTCGTCGACGTGGATCTGCGGCTGGCTCTCCTCCGTGATGCAGGCAGCTGCGTCCATGACCGAGGACATCGAGTCCGGCGCGGTCAGCACGACAAACCGCCGCCCCGCGAGGCGGATGATCGGCGTCGCAGGCGGAAAGAGCTCCCGCAGCTTTTCCGTATACTCCTTACAAAACTCGCTGGCCTTTTCCTCGCCGAAGGCCGTGCTGATCCGATTGAAGCTGTCGAGCTGGCCGAGCAACACACCCGTCAGGCTGTTCGCGGGCCGCTGGCCTATGAACTGCTCAATGAACCTGATACTCGGACTCGAGGTCGAGCGAGTCGGCGCGGATGAAGCTGCAGTCATGCTGCTGAGTTACCTGAAATCGCCAGAGAACAGGCAGCATTAGAGCAGATACACCGGGGCACGGCTGTGAGCGCTATCACGGCCCGGCGTGGCAGCGAAGCCGAGAAGCGACACTGCGAACCTCGGGCTAAGTAGTTGAATTAGCCGCGATTACCGCTGTGTGACGCGCGCACTGCCTTCAGGACCGAAGAGTATTCGCGCCTCATCACCCGGCGCAAAGGGAATATCGGCCGCTTGGACGACTGCGATCGTGCCGCCGCTGTCGAGAAGCACGGTGATCTCGAGGCCGACCTCAGAGGTTACCTCCCGCTCGATAGCCTCACCGATCACGGCGCCAGCGACGCCGCCAACGGCTCTGGCAACCCGCCGGGAATTGCGCCCGTCCACCGTGCTACCGATCGCGTCGCCTACGACGGCCCCGCCCCAGGTACCGATGAACGTAGAGTAGCCCTCGATCTCGACCTGGCGCACGCCGACGACCTCACCGTACTCCACGTCATACGCGGTTCGCGTCTCGTAACGCGGATAGACCTGGCTCGAAGCGCTTTGCCGGGCACAGCCTGCGATGAGGAGGACGACGCCCTGCAATATCAGGGCACCAGGCAGTATCAGGGACTTACTTCGCATAAACGTTCCTCTGCTGTGTACTTTAACGCAACCGCAGCTGCTAGGTTGACAGCCCGGTGAGAAACATTTGCCGGCCGCGTTCGCCGAGCAAGGATCGCAAGCGGCGTCCCACCGACCCTCGGCATACGCTCAGCCAAGCAGCTCGGGCAGTGCCTGTTGGAGAACGGCGCGCAGCTTCTCCCGCGAGGATGCTTTAAAGACGTTGACCGCATCGAGGCCAGTTAGCTCGCCCACGAGGTCGATGCCGGCCTGCGTGTTCGCCGCGGGGCCTGCGACGAGCGTGGGCTTGAAGGCAAACGCCGTCTGCACGCCGAGAACAGCGTATGGATCGGAGGCGCAGAGCACCGAGCAGCGCACAAAGCCGTCGAGCGCCGCGACGGCGCCCGCACCATTGTATGGCTCGAGCGGTGAGGCACCCGCCTCGGCAACGATGACGTCGGGGCCCGTAGCCATGACGCGCGCCAGCATGTACGCCATCGCCTCATCGAATCGCTGCGTGGCAACGACCGTGGACGGCAGCCCCGCATCGACGAAATCGAGAATCGCGTCGGCACCCGCATCCTGAAACGACAAGATATCGCGGTAACGCCCGGCGCCCGTGAACTTTACGCCGGCGATGCGCAGACCCGCTCGCTTGAGCTCGTGGATGATCGTCCTACCGACGGTTGTCTTACCCGCGGACATTGACGTGCCGACGAGCAGGATGACCGGGACCGACAATGGTCGCGGCTCGACCGGCGCAACGAAATCACCCATACCGAGCTTACGACCGTCGCGCATGACGTGCCCCGTGTACTGCAGCGTCGTCAGCGGTGAGATCCAGTGCGCAGCTGACGTCACCTTGCCGAAAAGGCCGGCGCCCGTCAGCGCATGCATCTCACCATCGTCGCCGACTTCGTCCCAACGACCCACGGCCTCGAGCGTGGCCGCGCGCGTACCGAGCGCACCGATGACGCTGGCCTCCTCCATGGGCTCGATGATCCGACCACTCGAGAGCTCGAGCCCATAGCGCGCCGACGGGACACCGACAATGCGCGCGGCGATATAGTCGGCCTCCTCCCACTCGGCCCTCGGCAGCTCAGCAAGCTCGAAGCCCTCGGTCTCGATATCGGAGATCCGCGCAACCGACGTGAAGATGTGACGCTCATTCATGCTGCGTACCTCCTATCGGCGGCGCTATGAGCAACAGGCCCAGTAGTGCCGCACGCTCTGTCGTCCTATCGAGATCCAGTTGCTCGTGATGCGCATGTGCCCCATCGCCGACCGGACCGAGCCCGTCGAGCGTAGCGGTGTAGAGACTCGTCGTGTTGCCGTCCGAACCACCGCCCGCGCGCGCCTCACCGAGATCGAGCCCAAGGCTGCTGCCGAGCTTCTGAGCCAACGCCCAGAGAACTTGATTTCGCGGCGTCGGCTCCAGCGGTGGACGACCCATACCTCCCTCGATCTCGAGCTGGACGCCATCTGTCTGAGGCTCTAGAACGCGGATTGCCGCCTCGATGCGATCAGCATCGGCCTGCGACGCTACGCGTACGTCGACGACAGCGCGACTCGTCGGCGCGATGACGTTCGGTCGCAGGCCGCCGTCGATCGTGCCGACGTTGACTGTAACGCCTCGCTTCGGGTCATTGAGCGCAAAGAGCTTCTGAATGACGATCGCCAGCTCGAGAATCGCGCTGGCGCCTCTCTCTGGATCGAGACCCGCATGCGCGGCCCGCCCGCGGGCGATGATCGTGAAACGACCGACGCCTTTGCGTGCAGTCTTAATCAACCCGCTCGGCCCAAGCGACGGCTCGAGGACGAAAGCACGTTCCGCGCGCTGAGCAAGCGCTGTGATGTAGCGCGCCGACTCGCGACTGCCAATCTCCTCATCGGAGTTCAGAAAGATCACGGGCATCACGGCAGGCTCGATCTCGAGCTGCGCGAGTGCACGCAGTGCCAGCACGAGCTGCACGAGGCCACCCTTCATGTCGAATACGCCCGGGCCCTTGACGATATTGTTCTCGACCGTGAACGGCATCTTCTCGAGCGTCCCGACAGGCCATACCGTATCGAAATGACCGACTATGAGTTGCCGCGCATCGCCGCGCCGGCGGTCTCGCGGCCGCGCGTAGATCTGCCCGCCCGAGCTCAGCCCCGGCAGGAGCCGCGAACTGAAGCGGAGCGCCTCGAGCTCTTCGCTGAGCAGCTCGCGAATTCGTTGCTGACTCTCAGCATTCGAGGACGGCGACTCCGCGAGGGTGAGCCGCTCGAGCAGCTCGATCATGTAGTGCCGCTCGGCCCTCACAAGATCGAGAATCTGCGGTCCGATCGATCCAGGCGTCATGTGAGAAGAAGATCTACCTACCGCTGCATGCCAGCCGGAAATGGAAACGCTTCGGTCTCTTCGATGATCGCGAAGCGGCCTGGATACAGATAGGCGAGCTGAGGAACATCTAGCAGTATCTCTGCATCGTCTCGATCGATACGTCGCAGCGCCTCGGGCTGCGCGTAGGCTGCAACGACGCGACCGGCAATCAGACTATTGACGCCGAAACCGTCGACGATCTGTTCGAGCTCGCACTCGAGAAACAGATAGCCGCTGCTGACGAACTCTCCGACGACTCGCTGAGCAGGGAACGTATCGGTGAGATTGACAATCGGTTTTTCGTCACCGGATCGTGGCGCAGCCGTCAAGCTCGTCATGACGATATCGGCGGGCCTCGGATACGTTACCGTGAATGCTCCGTTTCGCTTGGCATTGCCGTACGTCCCGTGTCGCGGCGTACAGATGAATCCGAAGTAGTTGTCCCAACCGAGAGGAAACGCCATGTGCTTCGGCGCGAAGTCTACGCGGCCGTCCTCCTCGACCGTGCCGACGAGGACGAGGGGCGCGATCGTGAAGAATCGATCCCAGATCGGGCTGTCGACATCGAGCGCCTCGAGCGCTGCGTAACGGTCCTGCTCGTTGACTGTCGAGTCCATAGTTTCGCTATCTTAAAACGTCAGCATGGTAGGCCGTATGCGGAGTTCTACCTAGCCCGAGCCACCTACTGCTCAGAGTGCGTCGAGCGCCTCCAGCCGGGCGGCCTCGAACTCGTCGCCCGGGCGCCAGGCGGGCAGGCCATCGCCGTTGGCGATCAACAAGCCCGCGAGAAAGCCGAAGCGCGCATCTTCGATGAGACCGGAAAAGTCCCAGTCATCGGTGAGCTCATCGCTCGGTTGATGATAGTTTTCGCGTTCGTAGGCGAGGAGCTGTTGCTCACCCCAACCGGCGGGGCGGCCGATGAACTCGCTACCGCCTCTGAGAAAGATCCCCGGAACGCCAATCTGCGCGAGGCTGAACTGATCGGAGCGATAGTAATAGCCACGGTCCGGATACTGATCCGGACGAACGATTCGGCCCTGAAGGCTCGCGACGATATCGGCAACCTCGTCGAGCGTCGATTTACCGTAGCCGACGAATGAGATATCGCTTGTCCGGCCCCAGATGTTGCCGCCGTCGAAGTTGAGCAACGCCGCCATTCTGCCCGCCGGCACGACCGGCTCGGCGGCGAGAAACTTCGACCCGAGCAAGCCCTGTTCTTCCGCGCCAACGAAAGCAATAAGCGTCGAACGCCGCGGCCTCTCGGGCAACGCTGCCAGCGAGTCCGCGATCGCCGTGACGACCGCCACACCGATGCCGTTGTCCCGCGCACCGTTGTATATCCGGTCTACGTTAGGGTCATCGCCTGGAGTCGGCTCCGCAACACCGAGATGGTCGTGGTGCGCCATATACACGACGACTTCGTCGGCGAGCTCGGGGTCGGAGCCGTCGAGCAGACCGATGACGTTTGCGGTCGTAGCTTGCGACAGCGAGTTCTGCAACTCGATCGACGTGCGAAGCTGCAACGGCACCGGTATGAAACCGGGCTCGCGCGCAGCAGTGATGAGTGCATCGAGGTCCAGACCGGATTGGTCAACGAGCTCGCGCGCTGCATCCTCGGTCACCCAGGCGGCGACTTGCAGGCGCGGCTCAGCGCCTGCCGGCAGCTCGAACTGCTCGCCGCTCCAGGAGGTCTGGACGACCTGCCAGGGGTAACCGGCTGATGGCGTCGTATGAATAATGATGGCGCCGACGGCGCCCTGCCTCGCGGCGCTCTCATATTTATATGTCCAGCGACCGTAGTAGAGCCGCGTATCACCGCCGAATAGATCTGGATCCCAATCCGGATCGTTGTTGAGCATCAGTAGGACCTTGCCCTCGAGATTCGCGTCCTTGTAATCGTCCCAGTCGTACTCCGGTGCCTGAATGCCATAGCCGACGAAAACGACCTCGGCATCGGAGACGCTCGCGACCGCTGCCTGCACGCCGCTGGCCACAATGAAGTCATCGCTCTGATCCAGGATGAGATCGCCGACTTCGCTGCTGAACGCCCAGCTTGATGGCTGATCAGCTCGAATTCCTATGAGCCCGAATGGCTGCTCCCAGCTGCCATCGGCAGCGCCCGGCCGAAAACCGGCCGCTGCGAGCCTGCCAGCCAAATAGGCGCGCGCGGCACGGTCGCCCTCGCTGCCGGGCCCACGGCCTGCGTAACGATCTGCTGAGATCTCCGCAACGACTTCGCGGATCGCCTCGGTCGTGATCGATTCACTTGCAGTGAGCGTCGCCGCGGAGAAAAGCGCGACACCGTCTGTAGCGGACGTATCGTTGGCTGGCGGAGCCGATACCGGAGCGCAACCGCACAACAGTGCTGTGAGAATCAGGAAGCTACGAATGGACATGCTGCCTCCCTCAGGCAGATCGCCGCCCCGCTACATCTTCGAGACTACGTGCATGGTGACCCATTCCGCAACGAGCGCAGGCTTGGCCTCACCCTCGATCTCGATCGTGACCTTCGTCTTGACGATGAGTTGACCCGCGCGTTCCCTCGCCTCGAGCAGCTTGGCGACGGCGCGAATTCGCTTGCCGACCTTCACCGGCGCCGCGAACCGCACCTTGTCGAACCCGTAGTTGATGACCATCTGTAGACCATCTATATCCGGAGCGAACGTTTCACAGAGGTGAACGATCATCGATAAAGTCAGCATCCCGTGTGCGATCGTGCCGCCGAACGGCGAGTCCGCCGCGCGAACGGGATCGACGTGGATGTATTGATGGTCTTCGGTCACATCGGCGAACCGGTCGATCCGATCCTGATCGATCTCGAACCAATGCGATTTGCCGAGCTCCTGCCCGACGAGCTCGAAAAGCTCCTGTTTTGTCATGGCTTGCGACATATCGCTCCCTCTGCGCTCTTCCCTGACCCTTACCGAGGCACGATGCTGGTTGCGTTTCTTCGATCGCCGTGGCGCAATTACCCCCGCTCAGCACAACTATCCCAGCTTTCCCGGCCTGTAGGAATGCGCATGAAGTTCGACAGCCTCGCGTCACCGGCAGCGCAAGTGTACTCAGTGACACCTGCCGGTGCGAGCCATCGTGAGCTCATCGAGGCGATTAGAGCGCCCGTTCACCGCGCGACGTGATGGCAGAAGTTAAACCACCAAGCATCGGCTTCGTGAGCCTGGGTTGCCCCAAAGCACTCGTCGACTCGGAACGGATCCTGAGTCGCTTGCGCTCGGAGGGCTACACGACAGCAGCCGATTTTCAAGGCGCCGATCTCGTGGTTGTCAACACCTGCGGCTTCATCGACAGTGCGCGCGAGGAATCTCTCGAAGCGATCGGCGAGGCACTCGCGGAGAACGGCCGCGTCATCGTGACAGGCTGCCTCGGCGCGACGCCGGAGCTCATCGAGTCGCGGCACAGCAAGATATTGGCCATCACGGGGCCACACCAATACGAAGCCGTCATGGATGCAATTCATACGGCCGCACCGCCCCCGCACGATCCGTTCGTCGATCTGCTGCCGCCGCAGGGGATCAAGCTCACGCCGCGGCATTTCGCCTATCTGAAGATCTCCGAGGGCTGCAACAATCGCTGCAGCTTCTGCATCATTCCGAAGCTGCGCGGGCCGCTCGTTAGTAGGCCCGCTGGCGACGTGCTGCTCGAAGCCGAGCGTCTCGTTGCCGCGGACGTGCGCGAGCTAGTCGTGATCTCTCAGGACACGAGCGCCTACGGGGTCGATATCCGCTACGCCGAATCCCGCTGGCGCGATCGCAGCGTGCGCGCCAGAGTGACCGAGCTCTGCGAGGCGCTCGGCGAGCTCGGTGCTTGGATACGCCTGCACTACGTTTACCCGTATCCGCACGTCGATGAGCTCCTGCCACTGATGGCCGACGGGAAGGTTCTGCCGTATCTGGACATCCCGTTTCAACATGCCAGCGATCGCGTACTCAAAGCCATGCGCCGCCCCGCAGCGGAGGCTCGCACGCTCGAGCGCATCGAATCCTGGCGAACGCAAGTGCCGGATCTGACGATCCGCTCGACCTTCATCGTCGGTTTCCCCGGCGAGACGGACGCGGACTTCGAGGCCCTGCTCGATTGGCTCGAGGCCGCCGAGCTCGACCGCGTCGGCTGCTTCCGTTACGAGGCCGTAGCAGGCGCAGCCGCAAACGAAATCGACGACCCTGTGCCGGAAGACATCAAAGACGAGCGCTGGCACCAACTCATGGCCACCCAGCAAGCCATCAGCGCGCGGCGGCTGGAGCGCAAAATCGGCAAGCGCATCAACGTGATCATCGACGAGCTCGACGATGCTGGCGCCGTCGGCCGTTCCGAGGGGGACGCGCCAGACATCGACGGCTGCGTCTTCGTGCGGGGGCGCGACCTCGCCATTGGCGACATTGTCGAGGTCCAGGTCGAGCGCGCGGGACCCTACGACCTATGGGGTGAAGCGCTTCAGACTTGAGCATCCATGCGCTCTCCGATCACACCGCCGCATGAAAACTTGCGCCGCGCCGTCCAGTGGCTCTCCGATCACGGCCCAGCGACACCCAAGGCCATTGAGCAGGCGAGCATTCGATTCGATTTGTCGCCGGAGGACGAGCAGTTCCTCTTGACGCACTTTCGCCAACACAAGCATGATCCCGAGCCCCGCGGCTGAGCGCTGCGTCCGCACTCCCATCGTTCTCACGCGGTTACCACCAGATCAACGGCCCGATACCATGAATACCTTAGTAAAGCCCTTCGCCGCCCTACGCCCCACGGCCGACCATGCCAGCGCGGTCGTCGCGCCGCCCTATGACGTTGTCAGCACCGAGGAAGCGCGCAGCCTCGTCGCAAACCAGCCGAACAGCTTTCTGCACATATCCAGACCCGAAATCGATCTGCCCGACGGAACCGACCCCTACGCTGACGCCGTCTACGCACGCGCCAGAGAGAACCTCGACCGGCTCATCGGCCTCGGCCTGCTGATCCGGGATCCGAACCCCGCCTACTACGTCTACCGCATGCGCATGCAAGACCATGAGCAGACGGGTGTCGCGCTCGCAGCCTCGATTGCGGCCTATGAAACCAACCGCGTACGCAAGCACGAGCTCACACGCCCAACGAAGGAAACCGACCGCGTCAAAAACATGGCGAGTCTGAACGCTCAGACCGGCCCCGTGCTGAGCGCGTATCGCGCCGACGCGCAGCTCAAGACTCTGCTCGAGGAGGCCAAGCAAGCGGAGCCCGTCATCGATGTAGTAGGACCTCATGACGTGACGCACACGCTGTGGCGCGTCGCAGAATCCGCTCCCGTCGCAGCAATCACCGAAGCGTTCGAGGCGATGGAGGCCATCTACATCGCCGACGGCCACCACCGCTCAGCTGCGGCTGCGCGAGTTGCGGCGCAACGCCGAGCGCAACAGCAAGGCTCAGGAACCGAAAGCTTCGAGTACTTTCTTTCCGTCGTCTTTCCGCATGACGAGATGAATATCCTCGATTACAACCGGGTTATCAGCGATCTCAATGGTCTTTCTGCCGAAGCGCTCGTCGCCGCGCTGAACGAGCGCTTCTCCGTCCGAAAGAGTGACGCGCCGGTCGGGCCCGCCGAGCCGGGCACGTTCGGCATGTACGTCGCCGGACGGTGGCATGAGCTACGTATCGAACCCGACCTCATTCCCGCCAACGACCCTGTCGCTAGCCTCGACGTGAGCCTGCTGCAGGCACACCTGATCACACCGCTGCTCGGCATCTCCGATCCGCGCACGGATGCGCGCATCGATTTCGTCGGCGGGATTCGCGGATTGGGCGCGCTCGAGCGCCGCATCGACGCTCAGGGAACCGGCGTCGCGTTCTCGTTCTTCCCAACGAGCATGGAGCAGCTCATGTCTGTCGCCGATGCCGGTAAGCTCATGCCGCCGAAGTCGACCTGGTTCGAACCGAAGCTCGCTGACGGCCTGCTGACGCACGTCCTCGACTGACGCCTATCGCGCTTCGAGGTTGTGTTCTCCTTCAACCGCTCGGTCCTTCAGCGTCGGTATCGAGATAGCGCTCAACTAGACCAGCGTACGCATCAATGCGCCGGTCCCTGAAGAACGGCCAACCGACACGCGTCTCCTCGATTGCGGCAAGGTCCAGAGGGACCGTCAACACATGCTCGGAATCGCTGGGCGCGCGCGCGAGCACCTGGCCGTCGGGACCAGCCACGAAGCTGCCGCCCCAGAAATCGATGCCGCCGTCGGCGCCCGGCTGACCTTCGAAGCCGACGCGATTAACAGCCGCAACGTAGCAGCCGTTGGCAACTGCGTGGCTGCGCTGGATCGTCTCCCATGCCGCGTGCTGCGCCTGACCGAGCTGGGCTTTCTCCTCGGGATGCCAGCCGATAGCAGTCGGGTAGATGAGAATCTGCGCGCCTTTGAGCGCAGTTAGCCGGGCAGCCTCTGGATACCACTGATCCCAGCAGATCAGCACGCCAAGCTCGCCCGATCCCGTCGAGAACGACTTGAAGCCGAGATCGCCGGGCGTGAAATAAAATTTCTCGAAGTACCGCGGATCGTCGGGAATGTGCATCTTGCGGTACTTGCCGCGGTAGCCGTGCTTGCCGTCGAGAACGGCCGCGGTGTTGTGGAAGATGCCCGCCGCGCGCCGCTCGAACACGTTCGCAATGATCACGACGTCGAGCTCCGCCGCAAGCGCAGCCAGCGTCTCCGTCGTTGGACCCGGCACGCTTTCGGCCAGATCGAAATTCGCAGTGTCTTCGACCTGACAGAAGTAACGCGAGCTGAACAATTCAGGTAGGCAGATTAGCGTCGCACCGGATGCGGCTGCCTGTCGGACGAGATCGATGGCGTGCTCGATGTTGCGCGCCGTGTCGGCGAGCATCGACATTTGCACGAGGCCGACGACAACGGACTCGCGCGACGCGGCAACAGTCATCAAACAATATCCTGATCGAGGCCACCGATCGAACCGCAATAGGTGCTCTGCTGGAAACAGGCCATGTATTGGTCGAGTATCTCCATGCCCACGGAGGGCCGCACGACGCCTGCCTGGATCTTCGCCCTGACGAGCTCGCTCATGCGCCGCTGGAGGTCATTAGGGAAATACTGCACCTGCGCGAGCATGTCCTGCACGGCCGTGCCCGGAATGATTTTTTCGATCCAGAAATTCTGCGGCTCATCGGCGTCGGCATAGATGTGCGCTTCGGCTACCCGGCCGAACAGATTGTGCGCGTCACCCATGATGTCCTCGTACGCCCCCATGAGGAAAAAACCCATGAAGTAACGCTCCGACTCGTTGAGCGTGTGAACCGGCAGGAAACGGTTGTCGGCAAGCGCGGAGATGTACTGATTGACCTTGCCGTCGGAGTCGCACGTGATATCGACGAGCACGCCGCGCCTCGAAGGGTGCTCGCTCAGTCGCGCTATCGGCATGATCGGGAACGGCTGACCGATGGCCCAGTGATCGAGCATCGACTGGAAAACGGAAAAATCGCACAAGTATTGGTCAGTCAGCAGTATTTCGAGCTCGCCGATCTCTGGAGGCAGGCTGCCGTCATCGATCGCTTCGAGCCGATCTAGAATCTGCCGGCAGACCGACCAGAAGAGCCGATCGGCGAGCGCCCGCTCATCGAGACCAAGGTATCCGAGCATGAACAGTGAGCGAATGTCCGTCTCGCGTTCCTTGGCGTCGTGGAAGGCCTCGAGCAGCTCCTGTGTCTCGCTGAGCTCCGGCAGCGTCGCGAGAACGGCCGCGAGCCCCTTGAGGCTCTCGTGAGCGCCTTCGGGCACCTGCTCGCCGGCCAGGAGTTGATCACGAACCTGCGCCGCCAGCACAGGGACGATGAGCACCGAGTGTTGCGCCGTGATCGCTCTGCCGCTCTCGGTTACAAGCGTTGGCACGGGAACACCCTGCGCGTCGCAAACCTCCTTGACCGTGAACACGACGGCGTTAGCGTATTCCTGCATGCTGTAGTTGATGCCGGCGTCGCGATTGACGTGGCCTTCGTCGTAGTTGACGCCCAAACCACCGCCGACGTCGAGGTATTTGAGGCCGACACCGCGCTTGGTGAGCTCGGCGTATATCTGCGTGATCTCCTTGGTCGCCTGCTTGAGCACGGCGATGTCAGCGATCTGGCTACCGAGGTGGCAGTGCAGCAACTGTAAACGGTCGAGCAAGCCGCCGGCCTCCAATTCTTCGATGAGCCGCATGAGCTCCGGCAGTGACAAACCGAACTTCGAATTCAAGCCGGACGAGCTCGCCCAACGTCCGGAGCCGGAGGTCGCCAAGCGGATTCGCACGCCGAGATTCGGAACAAATCCCTTGCTCCAGCCGAGCGTCTTCAGCGTCTCGTACTCGAAGTAGCGCTCGATCACGGGCAAGACATTACGCCCGAGCTGCTGGGCCGAGACGATCAGCGAGAGAATCATTTGGTCTTTGACACCGTTGCAGACGAGCAGCGTCTCATCGTCGGGTAGGTTCGCAAGCGCTGCGATGAGCTCGGCCTTCGAGCCGCACTCGAGGCCGAGACCGAATTCCCGGCCCGCATCGAGAACCTCGTCGACGACCTCGTGCAGCTGATTGACCTTGATCGGATAAACACCGCGAAAGTTATTCCGGTAACCGGATTCCTCAATCGCATCGGCAAAGGCTTCATTGAGTCGCTTGACCTGCATGCGCAGGATGTCCTGGAATCGCACGAGCATGGGCAACTGGACACCGCGCTTGCACAGCTCGGCGACGACAGCCGGCAGATCGATGCTGACACCAACGTCGTCGACCGGGTGAACGGCAACGTTACCCGCCGCACTGACCGAGAAATACGGACCCCCCCAGCTCGCAACGCGGTAGAGATCGGCCGATCGTTCGGTCGACCAGTCCGATTCCGGCAACTTCTGACCTAAGGCTTCAACGGACATTTCATTGATCCATGATGTAAGCGAAAACGAGCGGCGCTACGATCGTCGCATCGGATTCAATAGTAAATTTAGGCGTGTCGGCCGACAGCTTGCCCCACGTTATCTTCTCGTTGGGTGACGCACCCGAATAGCTGCCGTAGCTCGTTGTCGACTCGCTGATCTGACAGAAGTAGGCCCAGCGGGGCACATCGTCAATCTTGAGATCCTGCTCGAGCATCGGCACGACGCAGATCGGAAAGTCTCCGGCTATGCCGCCGCCGATCTGAAAGAACCCGATAGCTCGCTGCGCGGACTCTTTTTGATACCAGGCGGCCAACTCGACCATGTACTCGACACCGGAGCGCACGGTTCCCGGGTTCTTGATTCGGCCCGAGATGGCCCTGGCGGCAAACATGTTGCCGAGTGTCGAATCCTCCCAGCCCGGCACGAACAGCGGCAAATTGCGTTCGCTCGCAGCCACTAGCCAGCTGTCCTCGGGATCGATCTGGTAATGCTCCTCCAGCTTGCCGGCACGTATCACCCGGTACAGAAATTCGTGCGGCAGATATCGCTCGCCATTGTCATCGGCCGCGTGCCATTCCTCGCCGACGACCCGCTCGATGCGGCGCATCGCCTCTTCCTCGGGAATGCACGTATCGGTCACGCGATTGAGGTGTTGCTCCAGCAAGGCCTCTTCCTGCTCGGGCGTCAGATGTCGGTAATGTGGAATGCGCACATAGTGCTCGTGTGCGACGAGATTGAACAGATCTTCCTCGAGGTTAGCGCCCGTGCAGCAAATCGCCTGGACCTTATCGCGGCGAATCATCTCGGCGAGTGAGAGCCCGAGCTCCGCCGTGCTCATAGCGCCGGCCAGCGTCATGAACATCGAGCCGCCATTCGCAAGGTGCTGCGTATAGGCCTCGGCTGCATCGACGAGCGTCGCGCTGTTGAAATGCCGGTAGTGATGACGAACGAAGTCGCGGATCGCGCCCAATGACTTACTCCCCTGCTGAGCCGTTGCGCAAGTATTAGGGAAACGGGCTTGCTAGGACAAGCCGGCAGGCACCTGCTGTGTCAGACAATGCAAGCCACCCAGACCGACGACGAGATGTCGGCAGTCGATCGCAACGATGCGGCGATCCGGGAAACAGCCGCTGAGCACAGCGGCAGCAACCGAGTCGGAGGCGGTGCCGAATTCGGGAATCAACACGAGATCATTGGCCACGTAGAAATTGGCGTAGCTCGCCGGCAGCCGCTCACCGCGATAGTGCAGTGGCGCAGGCATCGGGAGATCGACGATCTCGAGTGTACCGCCGTCGGTGAACCGAAACTCTTCGAGTCGCCGCCGATTCGCCTGCAGCGGCGCGTGATTCGGGTCGTCGCGATTCGGCTCGACAGCGGTCACGACCTTGCGCTCGGCGACGAATCGAGTGAGCTCGTCGATGTGGCCGTCGGTATCGTCCCCCTCGATCCCATCACCGAGCCAGACGATTGTCTCGGCACCTAGCGGCTGCTCGAGACATGCTTCGATTTCCACCCGATCCATCGCCGGGTTTCTATTCGGATTGAGCAGACACTGTTCGGTCGTCAGTAAGACACCGCGGCCGTTGACGTCGATCGCACCACCTTCGAGAACCATCGCTCGCTCGATACAGGGCACTTGGAGAGCGGCGGCCATTCGCTCGGCAACCTGCTGGTCGAGATCGAACGGCGGATACTTGCCGCCCCAAGCGTTATAGCCGAACTTCGCGGCAACGATAGGATGTTCAGCCTCGGTAGAGCCGATGCAGAAAATTGCGCCATGATCACGACACCACGCGTCGTTGGTCGGAATCGAATGCAGATGAACGCGACCGGCCGGCACGCGCGGCGCGAGTAGCCGCTCGACGTAGCTCGACTGGGCCGCATCGAGAACATTGATGTGCACGTGCTCGACTTGCGCCAGCGCGGCGACAATCTCGACCATCGGCGCTTCGATGGCATCGAGACAACCTGGCCACGTGTCGGAATTGTGGGGCCAGGACAGCCACGTGGCTTCGTGCGGCTCCCATTCCGCTGGCATGCGATAGCCTTCGGCAGGCAGGCAGGAATCGTCGGTTCGCGACACGCTCGCGCACTCCGTAGGATCGGGGGCCGCGATCATACGAGGTTATCGTTCGGACGCATACCAGCGCGGCCGAAGCAGCGAGGCCAACCAGGCAGACTCGCTGCCTCCGGCTCGTGTCAGCGGGCACGGCCACCGCGTTCACGCTATGATTGCGGCATGCTGTTTCGTTACCCTGTCCTCTCTGTCGTTGCGTGCCTGTTCCCGCTGCTCGTCGGGGCACAGGAGCGCGGTGATCTGCTGATCGCCACCGAGCAGATCACCGATGAGGTTTTCACCGAAACGGTCATTCTGCTCCTGCACTATGCCGATGACGGCGCCGTTGGTGTCGCGATCAACCGCCCCACGTGGGTGACGACGACAGAGCTGTTTCCAGAATTGGACGACGTGCATCGCTATCGTGGGCCCGTTTTTCACGGCGGGCCCCTCGCGCAGGCGACCGTGCTCGCGCTGAGCAGCAGCGGTCGACTCGCCGAGGGAGACAGAGAACCGATCATCGACGGCGTCTACATGAGCTCCAATCTCGACCTGTTCGAGTCGCTCGTGGAGGAAATGAACGACGACGCGCAGCTACGCTTCTACGCGGGCCACGCGAGCTGGGGCCCTGGCCAGCTCGACGAAGAGCTCGCCTCCGGCGCATGGCGCACGGCGACGGCGAGCGCGTCGCTGATTTTCGACGCAGACCCAAGCTCGCTATGGGACCGGCTCACGGCCCCCGGGGCTGGAATGACCGTGCGCGAAGATCCTGCGGCCGCGCCGCAGCCGGCTCAGGCGCAGACGGGCCTGACCCTGCACGAGGCATACGCGAACGCCGAATAATGCCCTACGCCTATTTCGCCAGGCTGAGCAGGGCCAACAAGGCCATTTATCGACAGAGCGATGCGATCGATCGCATCGCCTTAAAAGACGCTGCGAGTTTGCGTCCGCTCGTTCGGCAGCTCGAGAAAGCACTCGCTCTGGAAAACCGCGCAAGCGTCGAGGCTGCCGTGCGTCCGCTCTGCGATGCACTGATCGCCGACGTCGGCGCAGCAACGCTGACGATCAAGGTACTCGCAACCCGCCCGAGTCACGATTGGGGTGAGCTGCACGGGCTATACGAACCCGCCGAGGGTCGTCGCCGCGCGCGCTTGACCGTCTGGATGCGCACGGCACAACACAAGAAGGTTGTCGCTTTCAGGACGTTTCTCCGTACGATTCTCCACGAGATCTGCCACCACCTCGACTACGAAGTGCTTGGCCTCGACGACTCGTTCCACACCGAGGGATTCTTCAAGCGCGAGTCGAGCCTGTTTCATCAGCTCATTCCGGCAACGTCGCGTTGAAATGCACATCGTTATCCTCATCGCCGCGCTGCTTGCGCTGATTGTCGGGCCCGGCCTGTGGGTCAAGGGTGTCATGGCGCGCTACAGCGTCCCGAAGAACCGCTACGCGCTCACGGGCGGTGAGCTCGCCCGGCAGCTGCTCGACCATCTGGGCTTGCACGAGGTCCGCACAGAAACGACGGACAAGGGAGATCACTACGACCCTAGGGACAGGGTCGTGCGACTGTCGCCGGAGCATTTCGAGGGACAATCGCTGACCGCGGTTACGGTCGCCGCCCACGAGGTGGGGCATGCGCAACAGCACGCGCGGGGATTTCGGCCGTTGCTCTGGCGCACACGCCTCGTCGTCTGGGTCAGCCCTATCGAAAAACTCGGTGCCGGATTATTGCTGCTGGCGCCGTTTACCGTCGCGCTGACACGCGTGCCGTTCGTGGGTCTGCTGACGTTTCTCGGCGGCTTTGCAACACTCGGCGCCGGTACCGCCGTGCATGCGCTAACGCTGCCGACTGAGTTCGATGCAAGTTTCGGCCGAGCACTTCCACTGCTTCGTAAACTCGGCGTGCTGCACACCGGAGACGAGCCGCGCGCCCGCCGCATCCTAATGGCGGCGGCGCTGACCTATGTGTCCGCCTCGCTAATGAGCCTACTGAATATTGCCCGCTGGTGGGCGATAATACGCCGCTGACGAAATCTGCGTGCCGCGCGCGCGTTTCGAGTAGACGGACAAAATGACAATAACGAAGCGATCCGGCTCCGCCTCGCCATCGGGAAACCGCGGCCTGCTGACAAGCGTCGTCCTCTGTTTTTTCCTGTCCGGCTTCGCCGCGTTGCTGTACGAGATCGCCTGGCTTCGGCAGTTCTCTATTGTATTCGGCACGAGCGAGCTGGCCGTCGCGATCGTGCTTGCTGTGTATCTCGCTGGGCTCTCAGCCGGCGCAATGGTCGCGGCTCGGTATATGACGCGGATCACCGAGCCTGTATGGATCTACGGCTTGCTCGAAGCCGGGATTGCGGGCACGGCGCTCGCCGTGCCGCTGCTGCTCGCGGCGATTGGCGCAATCTACGTCTGGGCACTCGGCGAGCAGCCTTTGCCGCCCGACGCCGCAACATGGGGCCAGCCCGCATTCTTCATCCTCGTCGCCCTCGGCGTGCTCTTCTTGCCCACAGCGCTTATGGGAGCGACGTTGCCGATCCTCACGCGCTCGGCCGTCGTCATGGATACGCAAATCGGGCCGAGAGTCGCACTGCTATACGGCAGCAATACGCTCGGCGCAGTCTGCGGTGCCGTGGCAGCAGGCTTCGCGCTGCTACCTGCCCTTGGACTCAACGCCACGATTATTACCGGTGTCATTATCAATCTCGCGATATTCGGTTTCGTCGTCTCTGTTCGGCGGCGCTACGGCACCGACAGCAAATCGACGACCTCAGAGCGCGAAACGGGGGCCGCGCAGATCGGCTTCTTTGCTGCTTGCGTTGCCCCTTGGTTCGACACGCGCGCGCGCAAGTCGGCCCTGAAGACGTGCTTTACGGCACAACCGGCGTGGATCCTGCCGATCATGATGCTGTCCGGCGCCATCGCGTTCGTCTACGAAATCCTCTGGACGCGAATGCTGACGCACACGCTCGGCAGCAGTCTGACGGCGTTTG
Source organism: Gammaproteobacteria bacterium (assembly GCA_029864465.1). Lineage (GTDB taxonomy): Bacteria > Pseudomonadota > Gammaproteobacteria > Steroidobacterales > Rariloculaceae > JAHEEM01. Next base: position 17,999 of record JAOTTJ010000031.1, read on the forward strand.
CGACCATGCTCGGGGCCTTCCTCGCCGGGATCGCCCTGGGCAGTGGCATCGCCGGCGCGTTCGCGCGTGAGCGTGAACGAGCGACGACGGCATTCATCGCCGCGCAGGCAGGTATCGCTGGTTTGTCGATCCTGGTTTTTTCGTGGCTCGCGCCGACGGTTCCGGCATCGTTCGGCCGAGCCCAGCTCACGGCTTACGCCGCCGCGGTCATGCTGCCGGCCGCAATTTTTCTCGGGGCAAGCTTCCCGCTGGCCGTCCGCATCCTGGCCAGTAACGCAGCGCATGCCGGTGGCGGCACGGCGCGTGTCTATGCGTGGAACACGGCAGGCGCCGTCGCTGGCTCATTGCTGGCTGCCTTCGTGCTGCTGCCCGCGCTAGGGTTCGAGGGCACGATCAAGGTGGTTGCAGCCGCCAATTTCGCATTGGCTCTGTGGGTTGCAGTCTGCGTTGCCCGACGCCAGCCCGTTGTCATCGGTCTCACGGCGAGCGGTCTGCTCGCGACGGTGCTCATCTACACACCGTCGCGGCCGGACGCCGTCGTCACGAGCACGGCCTTTCCGGTCTCGTATCACACCGACCCGCAGGAAGTCTTTTACGCAGTCGGGCGCTCGGCAACGGTATTGCTGCTCGAGGAGAACGGCTATTTCTATCTGCGCAGCAGCGGGCTGCCC
>JAOTTJ010000272.1 GCA_029864465.1 Gammaproteobacteria bacterium
TAATTACGCGGCCGCATATTCCTGGCGATCGGGCGCGTACTAAATGTCTGATTGAGCGAGTTGCGCGGCTTGGTGAGGATGACGTGCATCACTTGATGGAGAACGTGTTCCAGGAGTTCTCATCGCGCCACCGAAACTTCAGGAAGGCTCTGGAGACGAACTTCGAACGTATCTCTGAGAACGTCCCCAAACGCGTCACGTTGACTGCCGAGCAACGTCTTCTGCTTGGCGCGTATTTTACGTCTGAATACTCGGTTGAGGCGGCGGCGCTGTTTAACCCGTCCGTAGTGCCCCACCCTGACCAGAAAGGTGTGGACAAGGGATCACGGCGATTCGTCATGAGCTTCAGAGCAACCGGTGAGGGTCATGTATCCTCCATCGAGTTCCGCGGTGGGATCGTTGACGAGAACCACGATATCTACTTCGATCCCGTGAGTCAGTATGTGGCTACGCCTGAGATTCATACGGATCCCGTCTATCAACGCCATCACTTTCAGCGAAAGCTCGAGGAAATGGGGGCAGGCGACCGGGTCATGAATCATCTCTTGGAAGGCCTAGGAGAAACATTCACCATCGATGAATTGGAAATCCAGATAAAAAATCTTCGGTCGACTAAGTTTCGACTAGTAGATAAACAGCACACGATCGATACCGCGTTGTGGTTAGCCCGGTCGAACTACGAAGTGATTTTTAGTCCTGATCAACCCATCTCTGAGAGAGTAATCTTCCCCGTGTCCGAGAACGAATCAGCGGGTATCGAGGATGCGCGGTTTGTTCGTTTCGTTGATGATGACGGGTCGGTTACTTACTATGCGACTTACACGGCCTACAATGGTTTTGAGATACTGCCTCAGCTTCTTCAAACTAATGACTTCTTGACGTTCAGGATGCATACACTCAGCGGCAACGCTGCACAGAATAAAGGCATGGCGTTGTTTCCTCGAAAGATCAATGGTCAATTTGTGATGTTGTCACGCCACGATGGTGTAAATAACTACATCATGTTCTCGGATAGCCTGCGTTTTTGGAATGACGCCGATCTGCTGCAGGAACCCTTTCATCCTCTGGAGTTCGTTCAAGTTGGCAATTGCGGGTCACCGGTGGAAACGTCTGAGGGATGGCTTGCGCTGTTTCATGGAGTGGGACCCATGCGGAAATACAGCATCTGGGCCGAGCTTTTGGATATTGACGACCCGTCAAAGGTGATCGGCCGACTCAATGAGCCGATACTGACGCCCGATGAACATGAACGAGACGGTTACGTACCCAACGTGCTCTATAGCTGCGGTTGCATGATTCACGAAGACGCGCTAATTGTTCCCTATGGCATCGCTGATCAAAGGTGCAGAGTGGCCACTGTCGCGATTCCAGAACTCTTGTCTCGACTTAGCGAGAATCGACAGCTTTGAGTCGCATACCAGATCCATTAACCGTATGTTTTTCGAGCTCTGGGCTCTCCCCGTCGTCGTGGTTCACCGTCAATCCTCGGAGATTGTATAGTGCAAGTAATGAGAGAATGTAAGAGAGCGTCGATTCCGCGCCCTGATTCTCGTTGACGCCGTCCAGCTCGAGCCCATCACGGCATCCACCGCTGGCATGGTCGTAGAGCTTCAACTGTCGATCGTTCTTGCCCAAGTACCACTCGAAGCATGTGGTTGCCAATTGCATCCATTCCTCGGCCTGGGTGCATTCATACGCTTCAATGCAGGCGCCGATCATGGCGGCAGCCTCTAAGGGCTGTTGATCGTAGTGAGCCTTAGAATCTGACTTTGGGAACCAACCCTGGTTACCAACCGGTGCGAACCATCCGACCGATGGATTGAGCTGAACGTCTCTCAGCCATCCGAGGACGCCGATGCCGAGGGACACCATGTCATCATTCTGGATGGCTCTACCGCAGGCCATGAGTGCCTGCGGCAAACGGGCATTGTCGTAGGTCAATTGATCCTCGTGCCAATTCCAGTCTTCGGTAGCGTATTGCGTGAATCGGCTGCTAAGTCTGTCGCCAAGCGTTTGCAAGAGCTCCCGAACTTGCTGATCGTGGTCGTTGCGCCGGAGGTATGCTTGAATCCCAAGAATAGGGAATGCGATGGCGCGGGAGTCACCAAAGGTCTCTAGAGCTGGTAGAGCATTTTTGAAGAGCTTAGTCGCAAGTGCAACCTGGCCACTACTATGGCCCCAACCCGCGATCACGCCCAGCGCCCACAGCGCGCGGCCGTGAGAGTCCTCCGAACCAACTTCCTCTAGCCATTTACGGCTGTAACTCATGAAATTACGAAATCTGCCGATATCTGGATTGAATGCGTCGTCCAGGAAACTGAGGTAAATAGCAGACAAGTCTGTAAGCGAGGTGTCCGCTCTATTCAGAGCGTGCGCCCTTATCGCAACAATAAGCGCACGCGCGTTGTCATCGACACAGTATCCATGACTGCGGTTGGGAACCGTGAACTTCGCGTGTTGGAGTACGCCGGTGTCATCCGTCATCAAGCTGAGATGCTTCAGATTGATCTGCGGCAATGGTTGTTCGTGCTGACTTAGTGTGTCCAGCGCCGCGAGCTCGGTTGCACGCGAACGTTGGGACTTAGCCTCTGAGAATAGTTCTAGATAGCGACCGCCCATCTCCTTCATCACCATCGGCCGACAGTACTGATAAGCCGCTCGCCGCATCGCGAGACGTTCCTCCGGGTGGTCCAGAAGATAGTTGACCGCGTGCGCCAAAGCCCCGTGATCCTTGAAAGGAACTAACTTTCCTCGATTGTTGGCCAACATTTCCTGGGCATACCAGTATGGAGTCGATACGACTGCCTTGCCCGCCCCCAGAGCATAGGCCAGCGTCCCAGAGACTATCTGGGCCTCGTTTAGATACGGAGTGACATAGATCTCCGCGGCCCGAATGAATTCGAGCAATTCATCCTGCTCCAAGAAACGGTCATGGAATACGATGTGGTCAGCGACGCCTAATTCCTTTGCCCGAAGCTGCAAGCTCAGGCGATAGTCCTCTCCGCTCTCGGCGACCAAGTGTGGATGCGTTGCCCCAACAACGAAATAGCGCACTTCCGGATGTGAGCTGACGATCTCCGGCAAGGCATCGACCATATACTCGATACCCTTGCCTGGCGAGAGCAGTCCAAATGAGAGGATTACGATCTTGTCATCTGCGACAACCTTGCTCTTGCACGGATCCGAATCCAGAAATGGTACATCTAGAATTCCATGATGAATCAGAGCGATCTTGGACTCGGGTACCTGATACACATCTCGAAGAAAGTCAGCACCCCGCTCGCTTATCACTACTAATCTGTCGGATAGCTCTGAGAGCCGCAATATGATTTTGCGCTCCTCTGGCGAGGGATCTCTTAGCACAGTGTGCAAGGTCGTAATCAGCGGAATCTTGAGGTCTTGTACAAGCTCAACGATAAAGCCACCCCGTTGACCGCCAAATATGCCGTATTCGTGTTGCAAACAGACTACATCTGGATCCCGTAGGTTGAGAAATTCGGCCGCGAGACCATATTCGTTCAATCTATCCTGGGCAATTTGGAATCGCACCGTGGGTGGATACTCGTAGCCCTCGGGACGATCATTCATGGCCACGATCGAACAGTCGATATTCGGGTCGTTGTCAAGAATCGCGGCGGCGAGGTCGGCAGTGAATGTAGCGATGCCGCACTGTCTCGGAAGGTATGAGCCGATAAGAGCAATTGATTTCAACGAGGGCAGCATGCTGAGGTGGCTCCGATGGTCCATTTATCTGCTGTAAATAGCTGTGGCAATTTTAACATGTATCAACGAATGAGAACTGTCATCCGCAAGACCTGTCCGAACCATCCTCCGTCACCCAATAGAAAAGCCGCGTATCCTTCAGGCATCGACGCTCGTAAACGAGCCGGCGAATGTTTCACCACGATCGTCGAATCGATCGCCTGCGCAGGAGTCCGCGTGAGCGGGCGACCCACTTTAGCCCGGATATTTCACGAAGGCGGACCATGGACCAGGAATATTCCCAAGATTTGAATCGGTTAGCCTGTGTTTTAGGGTATGAGGCCTGCGCACAGTTTGTCCTGTTCGGAATCAGGAAAAATCGGGCGTCGTATTCGTCACGATCCTCCTCGATCCATAGCTACGGCTATGAATCTTCGGATGATCGTACCGACTACTTAGCTTAATTTCCCCTGAAGTCCAAACCCTTCGTGAAGTGTCCGGGCTAGCCCGGTCCGCTACCGACGAATATCGTAGCCGTCTCCCGAGCGGACATCAGATACGGTATCCCATAAGGAATCAGAAACGATTGTCCGCGCTCTAAATCCAGATTAGAGCCGCCCCGCGAGTTAAGTGTCAGTTTCCCATCGAGCACGATCCCAAGCTGGACGCCACGGGTACCACCGGCGGCGTCACTCTCACCGGAATTCAGCTGAACTCGAGACAACTCGAATTCCAGAGCAGGAGTCAGATACCGAGTACGCGTATCCGACCCTCGGTCGGATTCGAGCTCGAGTACCGTAGGTTTGCCGCATTTGAATGTCAGCACCGATAACAATTCCTCGACATCGACCCGCTTTGGCGTCAAACCGCCGCGCAGCACGTTGTTCGAGTTAGCCATGATTTCGACACCCGTGCCTTCGAGGTAGGAATGC
>JAOTTJ010000273.1 GCA_029864465.1 Gammaproteobacteria bacterium
AGGTACGCCTCGCCCATGCTCATGTTGGTGACGACACCGGAGCCGATCGTGGCTGCCATGAGGCTCGCAGAGCGCTTGACCCGGGCGAGAAGGCCGCTCATCAGAACGCGGACGAAGCCGGCGCGGTCGAGAAGTCCGCCGAGCGCGAGTGCGACGAGCGCGAGCGAGAGAGTCCACATCATGCTCTGAATACCGCCACGGTTCAGAAGTGCATCGAGTTGCCCCGCGCCCGTGCTCGATACATAGCCTACGTTCAGACTTGCGAGTACGTCGGTTAATGGCCTGTCCTGCACGATCACGGCTAGCAACAGAGCCGTTGCGACACTAGCAAGCATGCTTGGCTCGACGGATATCCGCGCCAGGCTCAGCACTAACAGCACAAACAGAGGAAGCAGTGTGAGTGGGTTTATCGCAAACTCGATCGCAAGCTGGTTCTTCAGAGTGACGAGTTGCTCGACGGGAATAGCGTTTTCTCCGTAACTCAGACCGATCACTGTGAACAAGACGAGACACACGGCGTAAGTCGGTATCGTCGTATACAGCATCGCCTTAATGTGCTCGTAGACGTTTGTCTCGGCGCTCATCGCGGCGAGTACCGTCGTGTCCGATACTGGAGACATCTTGTCGCCGAAACTCGCGCCCGATACGACTGTGCCGGCGACCAGCGGCAACGGAATTCCGAGCGCCGTGCCGAGCCCCATCAGCACGACGCCGATCGTCGCGACCGTGCCCCAGGCGGTACCCGTTGCGACGGACATCAAACTACAGAGGATGAGGCTGACGGGCAGAAACGCTGCAGGATGAAGAATGTCGACCCCGTAATAGACGAGACTCCCGATCGTGCCGCTCTCTAGAAGCGCGGCAATCAGAATTCCAATCAGGATAAATATGAAGATCGCGCCGAGGCCTTTCTCGATCCCGGCAATCATCGCCTGTCTGATGGAGTGGAAACGAAAACCCAGAGCGGCGCTATGACCAGAGATCCACACGAGGCTTGCGATGAGCAGCACGTGCAGGTCGACCCCAAACCAGAGTAGACCAACTACGACAATGCAGATAACACCACCGAAGGCAACCAGAGATTGACGTAGACCGGGTTGGTCGGGTGTTGTCATTCACGGCCTCGCAGCGCAGAGGGGCTTGTCAGCGAAATCACATTGATAGCGCCGACACAGGAGAGAATTGCCGGCCGGTGCGCACCGCATCCTACACGAACGCCGAACCCGGGGGGCGGTATTCGCTACAGGCCGAATGGTCACTTCGAATATGACGAGTCGCTATCCGACGACTCCCCACGCGCCCGGGCAGCCAGTTTGCGCGAGCCGGTTTTGTGCGAGAATACCGAGCATGCAGCATCGAGCCGCACTCCTGATCTCAACAGCGCTCGCCGGCGCGTTGCTGGTAGGCGTACCGGCACTGGCTCATCACAGCTACATCCGCATCGACCGCAACTCGGTTGTCGCGTTCGAAGCGACGGTGCTGGATTTTCAGTGGCGTAATCCGCATGTCTATATCCGTGTCGGGACGGTGAATGAGAACGGCGAGCCTATCGAATGGGAAATCGAGACCGGGAGCACGCCAATACTCGTGCACAGTGGGTGGTCGGCGGACTCACTCGCAGTCGGCGACGTGATCAGCGTTCGGGCGCACCCGGAGCGCGGTACCGATCGCCGTTATGCCGTGCTGCAATCCCTGACAACGCAGGATGGCACGGTCCTTCGGCAGGGCATTCTGCCATCGCAGGCGACAGAGACTACGGCCGACATCAGCGGCGTTTGGAAATCGCGACTCGAGCCCGGCGCGCCGATCGAAGTTCTGAGCGCTCTGTTTGCCGGTTTCATGCAAGTTCCAGTGACTGAGGCCGGCCAGGCATCGATCGACACTTACGATCACGATCGCGACAATCCAACCGCAGTGTGTAGCGGTTACGGTTTGCTTGCAGGGTTGACGTCGCCGCATTATCTCAACGAGATTCAAATCCTCGATGACCGCGTCATTCTCCGCGACGAATGGTTCGATGCCGAGCGAATCATCTATACAGATGGCCGCAAGCATCCTGCTGACGGTGAGCGCACGCGTCTCGGCCATTCGATCGGCCATTGGGACGGCGATACGCTTGTCGTCGATACGCGGCTATTCGCGCCCCACCGTTCGCCCTTCGGGATTGGCCTGGCTTCCGGTTTAGGCAAGCATGTCGTCGAACGCTACTCGTTGAACGAGGATGGCCGCAGCCTGTCGGTCGAAGTGTTCCTCGAAGATCCCGAATTCCTCGCCGATAGCTTCAGCGGGACGCTGAACTGGGACTATACGCCCGATTTCGAGTTCTATCGCTACAACTGCGACCCCGAGGTTGCGACGCGATTCAGTCTGCCGTAGCGCGTTTCAGCGCATGCACAAAGCAGATGTCCGGCATGAGCGCGTCGGAGGCCGTTGGCTATCCCCGCTGATCCGTTCACTTCTCGGTGAGTGTCAATTGCCGAGAAAGCGGCGCGCGTTCTCGGCGTCGCAGGGTACTGGGCTGAACTCGACGTCCGGTCGATAGGCCGAATGCACCTCGCCTGAGACCGGTGCCGTGAGGTGTTCGGGGTCCTCGAGAACGAAAGAGTAGGTCAGGCCCGTTCGGTCCGCGTTCAGCTCGTAACGCTCGACGACGTGCTTACTCGATCCTGATGGCACGCCTCGCGCATTTCCGCTGCGGTGATTGGAGAAATGCGTCGTGTCGATGACGAGAGTCTCGCCTTCCCACCAGCCTATCGAGTGACCTTGATGCGCGGGCTCGGCGCCGTCGTGTGAACTCACGTTCATGTGCACCGTGCGCTCGACCGTATCGTACTCACTACGAATCGAGACGAGCGTGTCGCCGACCTCGATGCGTTGGACGCTAGGAAAAATCATGACCCAGGGCGCCGTGCGGGATATGCACTGAATCTGCGGATTCATACTTAGATCGTCGTAGCTTTCGACAGCCGCGGAAGCTTTCGGTGTAAGCGGCCAGGCATCGGGCTCGCTGAAGTAACCGACGAGCTCTGCTTGCGGAACGACCCAGGTGCCGGTCAGACCATCGGCGGTAACTGATGCGTCGAGACTCTGGCTGAATTCCTCGGCGAGTCTTCCTCGGCCGATCCACGTGACACCCGACTTCGTGACTGTGGTAACGACGGCCGCGTGTCGGTTGGGATCCTTGGAAGGATTCGCCTCGACGATGACACGGTCTCCGGGGGCGAACGATTCGCGGGTCCAGCCGCGTCTGCCCATGGCCGTCGTCGAGCCGTTCTCGATTTCCCATACGACAGGCTCGCCGCCGGCACTTTGGGCCTCTACGTAGAGATAGACATGCGGATTGGCCCAGTCGAACTTCGTTACGACGCCTTCTATCGTGACGTTGCGTTCGAGGTCATAAATGGCCCGGCTGTGGTGCGCGGTTGCGGGCGACGCCATGAGTAGCCCGGTTCCGATAAAGGCGAGCCGCCTCAGCGTAACTCCCATGATGTCTTCTCCGTTCCGGGGCGCAGCCTGCGGTCCCGGTTGATATGACGCAGTTCGTCGATGGTAGCGCAGACCTTGTCAGTCAGGAACGGTCAGGCTGGCGCAGAGCCGGCTTTGGCAGATCGTCACCTGCGCGCGAATAGTGGAGATTCTGCCGGGCCGGCAGGGATCGCATGACGTTCCGGTGTCGGGCTTCTGCTCGGCGAACTTTACGGCCGATTTCGGGACAGAAAGCTGACACCCGAGTGGTATAGTCCCAGGTTCGCCTTGAATGGCAAGCGATAGCGGGCATTTCCACTGAGTGAAGCTCGGTGTTTCTGAACGGTAGCGTTTAGGAGAAGAGTGGACATTCAGCTCGTTCAGTTTCGCGTCAGGACATGAAGTCCACTTATTTTGATTTCACCGTCAAGGACCTCGACGAGGCCAAGACCTTCTTCGAGCGCGTTTTCGATTGGCGATTCGAGAAGTACCCGATGCCCTACGACTACTACCGCGTTCTGGCGGGATCCGAGGATGAGCCTGGAATTGACGGGGGTATCGGAGCGATCGCGGATACTCCAACCGCCAAAGGGAAGCCATTGGCTCAGGTGACGATTCCCGTGCCGAACGTGGACGACTACATTTCAAGGATCGAAAACGCTGGCGGTAGAGTCATCGAGCCCAAGATGCCGATCCCCGGTATAGGTTGGTTTGCTGCGTGTGCTGAACCAGGGGGATTATGCTTCGGAATCATAGAGGTTGATTCGGAGGCGAAGTAGTTCAACATACGACCGTCCGATCTCGGCCGACAACAAACCTGAGTGGTCGAACCGAATAGGAGATCTAGAGACGGACCGTCGTGTCAAAAATGAGTGGCAAGTTTCTTGAACCCGTCGCGTATCTCTTCGCCAAGCAACTTCGCAGCCGCGCCAATATCTTTCGACGCTTCGGCGGTGACGCCGCTGAGTTCCTTGGTTTTTGAACGGAGTTTCGCAAGCTTCTCTTCGAGCTCCTTCCACTCGTCGCTCGCTTCCATTTTGGCGAGATGTACTTTGACGCGAAGCTCACCAGCCTCTTGCTCCAGTTTCCTAGCCATTTCGTCCATCTGTCTAACGATGTCGTTCATGTTTCACTCCTAGCTACAATCCGAACGGCACATAAATGGAAA
>JAOTTJ010000032.1 GCA_029864465.1 Gammaproteobacteria bacterium
GCCTCCGGCGCACGATTCCAAGTCCCCGTCGAGAGAATGACCAAAGCCGTAAACGTACAGACCACGATCGTATCGATGAACGGCTCCAGCCCTGCTACGACCGCCTCGCGTATGGGTTCGTCGGTTTTGGCCGCCGAGTGGGCTATAGGCGATGAGCCCTGGCCGGCCTCATTCGAGAACAGCGCGCGCTTCATGCCGAACAAGAAGGCGTAGCCTGCGGTTCCGCCGATAAACGCCCCGGTGGCCCCTTGTGGTGAGAACGCAGAACTCACGATTAGCGCGAACATCTGCAGTATCTGATCGGCGCTCATTATCAGCACGTATGCGCCTGCGAGAAGGTAGAGCGTGACCATGATCGGCACGAGCCGTCCGGCGACGGCCCCGATTCGTTTGATGCCACCGATGATGACCATACCGACGAGCATCGCGAGCACGATGCCGCAGACGATGCTCGGAATGCCGAAATATTCCTCCGTGATCTCACCGACGTTCCAGGCCTGGAACATGTTGCCGCCGGTTGCAGTCGACACGAGCAGCGTCAGGCAGAAGACGGCACCGATGGCGCGGCCTGTAGAGGCGAGACGCGGATTGAGCCGGGCTAGTCCCTTGCTCGCGACCCACATCGGCCCGCCGTGGGGGTTGTCCGGGTCGTCGGTGTTGCGGTAGAGCATCGACAGGCCGACCTCGGTCAGCTTCAGCGACATGCCGAAGACGCCGACGATCCACATCCAGAAGACGGCGCCGGGGCCGCCCAACGTGATCGCAAGCGCCACACCGCCGATATTGCCGAGCCCGACGGTGGCTGAAAGCGCGGCCGACAGGGCCTGGAAATGGTTGATGGCACCGGGATCGCTCGGGTCGTCGTAGCCGCCCCGGAGGACGCGCACGCCGTGAGTCAGCGCGCGGTACTGGCAGAAGCGGCTCCAGATCGTGAACAGCACACCGGTTCCGAGTACGACGAGCAGCACGCCGTCGTGCCAGAGAATCGCGTTGATCGTGGCCAGAACAGTATTGAAGTCGGCCATTGCGAGTTCGTAGTCGTCTCAGGCCGCTTCGAGAATGGCCGTAACGCCCATGCCGCCTGCCGTGCAGACAGAGATCAAACCTCTGCCGGAGCCCTTCTCGTGCAGGAGCTTCGTCAGCGTCGCGAGCAGGCGGCCGCCCGTTGCAGCAAACGGGTGTCCGATTGCGACGCTGCCGCCTTTGACGTTGAGCTTCGCGCGATCGATGCGGCCCAGAGGTTGCGCCCGGCCGAGCTGCTCGCGGCAGAACTCTTCCGACTCCCAGGCTTTGAGCGTGGCGAGCGCCTGCGCTGCAAATGCCTCGTGAATCTCGTAGTAATCGAAGTCCTGTAGCGCGAGTCCGGCATCGTCCAGCATCGCGGAGACTGCATAGGCTGGCGCCATGAGCAAGCCTTCCTTAGCCACGAAGTCCACGGCTGCGACTTTCGCATACGTCATATAAGCCAGTACCGGTAGGCCACGCTCGCGCGCCCAGTCCTCCGACGCTAACAGTACTGCGGCCGCACCGTCTGTCAGCGGCGTGCTGTTGCCGGCGGTCATCGTACCGCCAGGCCCGCGGTCGAAGACGGGCTTGAGCTTTGCGAGCTGCTCCATGCTCGAATCCGGCCGCAGATTGTTGTCGCGGCTCAAGCCGTGGAAGCTTATGACGAGATCGTCGTAGAAACCCTCGTCATAGGCGCGCGCTGCGTTTTGATGGCTCACGAGCGTGAGCGCGTCCTGTTCCTCGCGGCTCAATTGCCAATGCTGAGCCGTGAGCTCCATGCTTTGCCCCATGGACAGCTTTGTGCGCGGCTCGACGACGCCCGGAAACTCGGGTTTGAAATGCTTTGGCCTCAGACTCAGCCAGGGCTTTAGTTTCGCGCCGAGCGTGCGCCCGCGAGCGCTCTCCATGAGCAGTGTCCGATACGCGTCCGGATAGACGATCGGCATGTCGCTGATGCTGTCCGTGCCGGCGGCGATACCAGATTCGATGAGCCCCGTTGAGATCTTGCTCGCGAGGAGCACGGCTGTAGACAAGCTCGTTCCGCAAGCTCTCTGTAGGTCGAAGGCCGGCGTTTCCGGAGCAAGCCCGGACGACAGAACGCTCTCACGAGTCAGGTTGTAGTCGCGAGAATGCTTGATGACGGCACCGGCCGATACGTCATCAATCTTGACCCCATGCAGGTCGTACTTGACGACGAGCGCGGCAAGCACGGCGCTGAGCATGTCCTGGTTACTGCACTCGGCGTAGGCGCTGTGCGCCCGACAGAACGGTGTCCGTAAGCCTCCAACGATCGCCACGCGGCGTGCGGGCTGGTTACGCATTTAGATTATCTCCTGGTCTACCATTGTTGCTCGGGCGTTCCGGGTGGCCTTTCTGCCCGAATGTCGCCCCGCCCCGCTCAAGATAGCGCACTTCAGCCTCGGTACTGCTGCGGCCGAGCAGCGCATTTCGATGCGGAAACCTGCCGAACTCGGCAATGATATCCCGATGTTGGCGCGCGTGGTCAGCCGAGTTCGCCAGCGCCTTGGCCATGAAATCTGTCTCGGCGCCGCGCGCGAGCTCGTCGAACAGTTCGACGGACCGATCCTGCACGCTGATAGACTCGGCATGTTGCATCGGCATGTAGAAGAATAGGCGCTCCAACGGCCGCAGATCCCGATCCAGGGCCGCGGTGATCCCGCCAGTCGTCAGATCGAGCGCCTTGGCATCCTGGGCGAACGCCGCGGCCGTGCCGCGATAGACATTGCGCGGAAACTGATCGAGTAGGAGGATGAGCGCGAGACGTCCGCGCGGCCTGCCTTCCCAGCTCTGCAGGAGCGACGCAGCCGCGGCAGTCATCGCTGGCGCGAAGCGATCGCGAATCAGCGCATCGAGTCCTCGATCCGAGCCGAACCAGCGTTTCATGAGCACATCGACCGCGGCCGAATCCACGGCAGGCTCGCCAAACCAGAACTCGAGAATTTCTTCGTCAGACGTGGTCATGCACAGCGTCGTCGTGGGTTCGCAACTACCATAAAGCGGTACGACGGCGAGGCCAAGTCGGCAGCCGAACACTGAATACCCGCACCGACGCCTGCATGCCATACAATACGACCCCATCGTGAGAGCTCATTTGCCTACCTGTGGGCGCGTGCTCGCGGCCATAGCGGTTTGTTCCTGCGGCTGTTCCGCGGAGGATCCCGCAACCGTGATCGAGCAGCTCATCGAGGAGACCGAGATCGCGGCGGAATCGCGCGATACTGGTCACTTCCGCGGTCTGATTGCCGACAGCTACGTCGATGGACGCGGTAATGACCGCGAGCGGCTCATCAATATGATCCGGGGCTACTTTCTCGCACATCAGTCCATCGACGTGCTCAGCCGCATCGAGACCGTGGAGCTCAGGGGCGATGACGCAGCGGAAATCGTCGTGCTCGCGGGCGTTCTGGCTCGCCGCCCCGGTGAGGGCCTGCTCGAGGGGTTCGACGGGCGCCTGTATCGGCTCGAGCTCGAGCTCGTAGAGAACGACGGAGAGTGGCAGATCATCGGCGCAGACTGGCAGCGCTCGCTCGAAGTATTGAGAGGAGATTGAACGCGATGACTCGACGATCGTATGCGCTGTTGGCAATCGGTGTTTGCCTGCTCGGCCTGCAGGCCTGCTCCTCGCTGCCGAGGCAGCTGGCGCCGCCGCGCGCCGAGGTCGTCGAGCTGCGACTCGTGCAGGCGGGATTCGATGGCCAACGCTTCGCCGTTCGGCTCGATCTGTTCAATCCGAACCCCGTTCCGATTCCGGTGCGCTTCGTCGAATTCGACGTGCGTCTCGGCGGCGAGGGCCTGCTCGACGGTAGATCGGTGGCGCCGTTCACGTTGCCGGCGGGTGGCACCGAGGTCATCGAGGTCGAGATTTTCAGCAATCTCGTCTCTTCGGCAACGCGCTTGCTGGCAATGGTTCAAGGGCCGGCGAATACGCTCGAGTACGAAGTTCAGGGCCAGCTGACCCTCGACGTCCCGCTGCGGGAGCCGCTCGGCTTCTATCATCGCGGCCAGGTGCCGCTCTCATTGGCGCAATAGACCGCCACGGCGCTGTAACCGCTTGATTCTAGCCGCGACGCCCGCTCACGGAAATTTGACGGCACGGCAGCCCAGTTCTTATAGTTGACGGTCGGCAACGGCCAGCAGAGCGTGGGAAAGAGCCCATCGCCGGGCCACGTCAACGGCTGGTCCAGGCCTCATCTGTCATCGGGATTCCGTAAGATGGTGTGGCACCGGGGTCGATGGGCTCCGGGCGAAGTCGCGACAGGCTCAATCGTCGCCCGACGACGGCTCGCAGGGGCGGCGCGAGCACGCCGACAGCCGAGCCGAGCAAGGAAGAATAAGCAACGGCGCGAGCCTCGCGGTTCGCCGAGGGAAGTGATGACCCTGGATTTGGCATCAACGACGATAGACGTGCGTGCAGCTTCTTGCGGGCTGGGCATGCGGGCGAATATTCGATGACGGCGGTCTTTCGCAGGACGCGTCCAGCCGCGAGCGGCCTCTACGATCCGGCGCAGGAGCGGGACAGCTGCGGCGTCGGTTTCGTTGCCCACGTCAAAGGTGAAGCCAGCCACCAGATCGTTCGCGACGCCGAGCATCTGCTGTGCCGCATGGACCACCGCGGCGCGCGGGGCGCCGAGCCGAATACGGGCGACGGTGCGGGAATGTTGACCGGGTTGCCGCACGAGTTTCTAGCCAGAGTCGCGCGCGAGGACCTCGGGACGGAGTTACCGGATCCCGGGCGTTTCGGCGCGGGCGTCGTTTTCCTGCCGACGGACGCTGACGAGCGGGAGCGATGCAAGACTGCCGTGGCCAGGATTTGTGAGGCCGAAGGACAAACGCTCGTCGGCTGGCGGGAAGTGCCGATCGATCCCGACAAGGCCGATCTGGGACCGACGGCGCGCGTCGCGACGCCGCATATCGAGCAGCTGTTCATCGCTGCCGGTGACGGGCTCGAGGGAGATGCCTTCGAGCGCAAGCTCTACCTCATCAGAAAGCATGCGAGCCACGAGCTGCGCAACGACGAGGCGCTCGCCGAAGCGTTGACGTTCTATATCTGCAGCCTGTCGACGAAGGTACTCATCTATAAAGGGATGCTGACGCCGGCGCAGCTCACGGAGTTCTATCTCGATCTACAGGCGCCCGACTACAAGACGCATCTAGCGATGGTCCACTCGCGCTTCTCGACGAACACGTTCCCGAGCTGGGATCGTGCGCAGCCGAACCGGTTCATGTCGCACAACGGAGAGATCAATACGCTGCGCGGTAACGTCAATTGGATGCGCGCGCGTGAGGGTACGGCGTCCAGCGACTTATTCGGTGACTCGATCAGCCGTCTGTTTCCGGTCGTCGAGCCGGACGTCTCTGATTCGGGCGCATTCGATAATGTGCTCGAATTTCTGCTCATGACCGGGCGGACATTGCAGCAAGCGGTCATGATGATGGTGCCAGAGGCATGGCAGAAGAACGAGCTCATGGACGCGAAGAAAAGAACGTTCTACGAGTTTTTGTCCTGCATCATGGAACCCTGGGATGGGCCGGCATCGATCGCGTTCACGGACGGGCAATACATAGGAGCCGTGCTGGATCGGAACGGCTTGCGTCCGAGCCGCTACTATTTGACGACGGACGACCGCGTCATCATGGCGAGCGAGGTCGGCGTATTGCCCGTGGATCCGGCAATGGTCAAACACAAAGGGCGCCTCGAGCCCGGCCGGATGTTCCTCGTCGACTTCGCCGAGGGTCGGCTCGTGCCGGATGCCGAGCTCAAGGAGCAGTTCGCGAGCCGCCGGCCGTATGGCGAATGGCTCGCACAGCAGCGAATCACGCTGCGTGACATCGCCGTCACCGATGACATTCCCGGTCTCGACGAGGACACGCTACTGCCTCGCTTGCAGGCTTTCGGTTACACGACCGAGACGATGCAGTTCATGCTGCGACCGCTCGTGCACGAGCTGCGCGATCCGGTCGGCTCGATGGGCAACGACTCCGCGCTCGCCTGCCTGAGCGATCAGGCGCGGATGATCTATGACTATTTCAAGCAACTGTTCGCGCAGGTTACGAATCCGCCGATCGATTCGATTCGCGAAGAGATCATCATGTCCTTGGAGACCTACATCGGGCCGGAACAGAATCTTCTCGACACCAGCGAGAAGGACTGCCACCGGTTGCGTCTGCGTCACCCGATCCTCACGAATGCCGAGCTCGCCGCTGTCAAGCGGATGGATCATCGCGGCTGGAAATCGAAGACCATCGATATCACGTTTCCAAAAGCGGAGCTGCCCGGTGGAACGATCGCTGCGCTCGATCGGATCTGCATCGAAGCTGAGCAGGCGATCGATGATGGTTACAGCATCGTCGTCTTATCCGACCGTAATACCGGACCGGACCGCATTCCCGTGAGCTCGCTGCTCGCCTGCGGGGCCGTGCATCATTACCTCGTCAGCCGGGCCAAACGAACACGACTCGGCATCATCATCGAGTCCGGCGAGGCCCGAGAGGTCCATCATCATTGCCTGCTCGTCGGCTACGGTGCAGACGGCATCAATCCCTACCTGGCGTACGAGGCGCTCTGGCAGGCACGGCGGGAGGGTTTGCTCGACAAGACGGAGTTGCCCGACGATGACAGCGTCGTCGCTGCTTATCGCAAGGGCGTCGCCAAAGGGATGCTCAAGGTCATGGCGAAGATGGGAATCTCGACGCTGCACTCGTACAAAGGCGCACAGATCTTCGAGGCCCTCGGCCTGGCCGACGATGTGATCTTGCGCTGCTTCGTAGGCACGGCAAGTCGATTGCAGGGCGTCGGCTTTGCAATTCTCGAGCAGGAAGCCAGTCGTCGTCATGGGGTCGGATATCCGGGTCACGAGGCAGCGTGCTCGCCGGCGCTGCCGAATCCTGGCGAGTTCCATTGGCGCAGCGCCGGCGAGCAGCACGCCTGGAGCCCGGCCGCAATTGCGGACCTGCAGGTCGCAGCGCGCTCGGGCAATAGTCAGGCTTACCGGCGTTTCGCGCAGATCATCAACGAAGAGAGCCGCGCGCGGCGCACGCTACGCGGCCTGCTCGGGTTCAAACAAAATGTCGCTGGCAAGCCCATCCCTTTGAGCGAAGTCGAGCCCGCCAAGGAGATCGTCAAGCGGTTCTGCACGGGAGCAATGAGCTTCGGCTCGATCTCGGCAGAGTCACACGAGGCACTCGCGATCGCGATGAACCGTCTCGGCGGGCGGAGCAATACGGGCGAGGGCGGAGAGGATCCGGAGCGATTCAAACCGCTGCCGTCTGGTGATTCACGGCGTTCGGCGATCAAGCAGATCGCGTCCGGGCGCTTTGGCGTCACGATCTGGTATCTGACGAACGCCGATGAGCTGCAGATCAAGATGGCGCAGGGCGCAAAGCCCGGCGAGGGCGGCGAGCTGCCTGGTCGCAAGGTGGACGAGATCATTGCCCGGATTCGTTACTCGACGCCCGGCGTTGGTCTGATCAGTCCTCCGCCGCATCATGATATCTATTCGATCGAGGATCTCGCCCAACTGATCCATGATCTGAAGAACTCCAATCCGGCGGCTCGTGTAAGCGTCAAGCTCGTCTCGGAGGTCGGTGTCGGCACGATCGCGGCGGGTGTAGCCAAGGCGCATGCAGATCACATTTTGATCTCGGGCGATTCTGGCGGTACGGGAGCGTCCCCGCTGACCAGCATCAAGCACGCAGGTCTGCCGTGGGAGCTCGGTATTGCCGAGACCCACCAGACGCTCGTGCTCAACGATTTGCGCAGCCGCGTCGTCCTGCAGACGGACGGTGGGCTCAAGACGGGGCGCGACGTCGTCATCGCTGCTCTTTTGGGCGCCGAGGAAATGGGCTTTTCCACGGCGCCATTGATCGCAATGGGCTGCATCATGATGCGTAAATGCCACCTCAACACATGCCCGGTCGGCATCGCGACTCAGGATCCCGTTTTGCGTAAGAAATTCACGGGTCAGCCCGATCACGTCGTGAACTATTTGTTCATGGTCGCTGAGGAGGCTCGCGAGCTCATGGCCGAGCTCGGCTTTCGAACGGTCGATGAGATGATCGGCCGTAGCGACGTGCTCGAAACAGACCGGGCCGTCGCTCACTGGAAGGCCGACGGGTTGGATCTCGAGCCCATCCTCGAGCCTGCCTCGCCTGCGCACGCGGGCGTCGAGGTGCGTTGCACGAAGGCTCAGGACCACGGCCTGGAACGCGCGCTCGACAATCGACTCATCGAGCTTTCAGCCGATGCAATTCATCACGGCAAACGGGTGCGACTCGATCTGGAGATCGCCAACGTCAACCGGACGGTCGGCACGATGCTGAGCCATAACGTCGTCAAGGTCTGGGGCGAGCGCGGGCTGCCGTACGACACGATCCACATCAAGTTCAAAGGCTCGGCCGGGCAGAGTTTCGGCGCGTTTCTCGCCAAGGGCATCACACTGGAGCTCGAGGGCGACAGCAACGATTACGTCGGCAAGGGCCTGTCGGGCGGCCGGGTCATCATCTATCCGCCGAAAGAGAGCATCTTCGTACCCGAGGAGAACGTCCTGATCGGTAACGTAGCGCTCTACGGTGCGACGGCTGGGCGGGCATTCTTCCGCGGCAGGGCCGCAGAGCGTTTCTGCGTTCGCAACAGCGGTGCGCGCGCAGTCATCGAGGGCGTGGGCGATCACGCATGCGAGTACATGACGGGCGGGCGGGCTGTGATCCTTGGACCGACGGGCCTCAACTTCGCGGCCGGAATGTCGGGTGGAATCGCTTACGTCTACGATGTCGACGGTGACTTCGCTTCGAAGTGCAATCTCGGTACCGTAGAGCTCGATCCCGTCGAGGCCGACGAGGACGTCTCCGAGCTCCTCGAGCTCATCGAGCTGCACCAGGAATACACGGGCTCGAGCGTGGCCGAGCGCGTGCTCGACGCCTGGCCGGATGTGCTCGGCAAGTTCGTCAAGGTGATGCCGACGGACTACAAACGTGTGCTGCGCGAGCGCAGGCGGCATGACGAGGAGATGGAGGCAGCTATCCACGAGGACCAGACGGGGGTCTTCTCGGTGGCGGGCAGCTAGGACCAGGACGGCTGAATATGGGTAAGCCGACCGGTTTCATGGAGTATCCGCGCAAGAGTGTGCCGTACCGGGATGCGCTCGAGCGTCTCGGTGACTTCGAGGAGATTTACACGGCTCCGGCCGAGAAGAATCTAAAACGTCAGGGCGCGCGCTGCATGGATTGCGGTGTGCCGTTTTGCCAGTCCGACCACGGCTGCCCGATCGACAATCTGATTCCCGAGTGGAACGATCTCGTGTATCAAGGCCGGTGGCGCGAGGCGCTCGATCGTCTGCATAAGACCAATAATTTTCCCGAGTTCACGGGCCGCACCTGCCCCGCGCCGTGCGAGGGTGCCTGCGTGCTCGGTATCACGGACCCGGCCGTGACGATCAAGAACATCGAGAACGCGATCATCGACCGCGGCTTCGCCGAAGGCTGGGTCAAGCATGAGACGCCAACGGTCAGGACTGGAAAGAAGGTCGCGATCGTCGGCTCGGGACCCGCAGGCCTGGCCGCGGCTGATCAGCTGAATAAAGCCGGACACGAGGTCACGGTGTACGAGCGCGCCGACCGGATCGGCGGGCTGCTCATGTATGGAATTCCGAACATGAAGCTCGACAAGGCGCTCGTCGATCGCCGTATTGAGCTCATGCGCGAGACCGGCATCCGATTCGTCGTTAACGCGGACGTCGGCCGCGACGTCGATGCTGCGAAACTGCGCTCGGAGGTCGACGCTGTGCTTCTTGCGACGGGCGCGACACGCGCGCGCGATATTGCCGTCCCGGGCCGGGAGCTCGACGGTGTCCATCTTGCCATGGAGTATCTGACTGCGAGTACGCGCAGCTTTCTCGACAGCAAGCTCGCGGACGGTCGTTTCATCAATGCGAAGGATAAGAACGTCGTCGTCATCGGCGGTGGCGATACGGGTGCGGACTGCGTCGGCACAGCGCTGCGTCATGGCTGCCGCTCGATCGCCAATTTCGAGCTGCTCGCTCAGCCACCGGCCGAGCGTGCCCCTGACAATCCGTGGCCGACTTGGCCGAAGATCCTGCGCACGGACTACGCACATGAGGAATCCATTGCGCGCTTCGGCGCGGACCCACGGGCCTATGGAATCATCACGAAGGACTTCATTGACGCCGGTCAGGGGCGCATCGGCGCTCTGACGGCGGCGCGCGTGGAATGGAAACAGAAGCAGGGCAAGCCCGTAATGACCGAGGTCGACGGGAGCGCGCAGCGCTGGGAAGCCGATCTCGTGCTCCTCGCCATGGGGTTTCTCGGGCCGGAGAGTTACATCGCCGAAGCGCTCGGGGTGTCGCTCGATGCGGCATCGAATTACCGAGCCGAGCATGGCGTCTATACGACCGACGTCCCAGGCGTGTTCGCCGCTGGAGATTGCCGTCGCGGGCAGTCCCTCGTCGTTTGGGCTATCAACGAAGGCCGCGGAGCGGCACGCTGCATCGATACTTACCTCATCGGCTCGAGCCGGCTACCGGCACCGGGCGTCAGCCTCGGTGCGGCGGCGCTCTAGGCGGCCAATTTGTAGAGAGCGCCGCAGATGTCCGAGCCAGCCAATCAACACGTCGACCCGCGCAGGGCGCCGGCCGGGCGCGCAACGCCGCTGGATGTCGCACCGACGCATTTCGTTAACGGCCACTCGATCAAACCGCCGTTTCCTGAGGGCCTCGAGCAAGCACTGTTTGCCATGGGCTGCTTCTGGGGTGCTGAGCGGCGATTCTGGGAGACACCGGGCGTCTACGCGACGGCGGCGGGCTACGCGGGTGGGCTCACACCGAATCCCACGTATGAGGAAGTCTGCACCGGGCGCACGGGTCATACCGAGGTCGTGCTCGTCGTCTTCGACGGCGCGCACGTCGACTATGCTGCGTTGCTGAAGCTCTTCTGGGAGTCGCATAACCCGACCCAGGGAATGCGTCAGGGTGCTGACGTCGGCACGCAATACCGCTCGGCAGTCTTTACCTACAGCGACATGCAGCACGAACTCGCGTTAGCGAGTCGCGACAGCTATCAGGCGGCGCTGTCCGCCTCGGGTCACGGTCCGATCACGACGGAAATCCTCGCCGCACCAGCGTTCTACTACGCCGAAACGTATCATCAGCAATATCTTGCCAAGAACCCCAGTGGCTACTGCGGCCTCGGCGGAACGGGCATCAGCTGTCCGTCGGCAAGGCAACCGTAAAGACGACGCCGCTGGCGTCGGGAAGATCCCGCGCATCCACCGCGCCGCGATGAAACTCGGCGATCAAAGCGACCACGTAGAGTCCTAGACCCAAATGCCCTTTGTGATTGTCCCGTTCACGTACTGAGACGAGCGAGTCGAACAACGACGTTCGCATCGAGGCGGGTAATGTCGGCCCTTCGTTGGCGACGGAAATGACGTGCTCGTCACCGCTTGCCCTGAGGCCGATCGAAATCGTGGTGCCGGGTGCGCTGAAGCTCACTGCGTTGTCGACGAGCTTGTCGAGCATCTGTGCGATGAGGTCGGCGGAGCCCGACGCCTTTGCAATGCCGGCATCCTGCACATAGTCGAACGATCGGTCGCGATAGACGTCGGCGTAGCCCTCGATGCAGCCTCGAACAACGGCACCGAGCTCGAATGGCTCGCGACTCATGGATGTGACGGCTTGCTCCAACGCTGTGGCCTCGCTCATCGCTGCGAGTATCGAATCCAGACGGTCTGTGCCTTCTCTCAGCCGGCTGAGATAGGGTACGAGATGCTTCTCGTGCGGCTCGCGTTCGAGATTGTCCAGCGACGTTGCGACGACAGCGAGAGGCGTACGCAGCTCGTGCGCGAGCTTGCCCTTGAGCGTTGTCAGGTAGCGCGTGTGATCGCGCAGACGTGCGAGCAGTGAGCTGAAGCTGCGCGAAAGATCTCCAATTTCATCTCGCGCTCGGTGGCCCGGAAGTATCGGCTCGATTTCCCCCTTCGGCCCGAGCGCCGTGTCGGCGGCACGCGCAAGGCGGCGTACTCGAAACGACAGATAGGTCGCGTAGCTCAGCAAGCCGAGCGCGACGAGCAAGCTGGCGCCGAGCGTGAACGTCATGAGCTCCACGAGGGCCTCATTGGTCAATGTAAGAATCGCGTCGCTGCCTTGCTCGAGTATGACGGCTCCGGTGATTCCCTCATCGGTCGCGATCGGTGCGACTGCGACGACGACAGCGCTGGCCTCAGTGCCGCGCGCATACCATGCGATTGCGCCAGGCCCGCGTAAGGCGTCACGCAGGACGCTATCTCCGAGATAACCCGGAGGACTCTCGAGTTCCGAGTACGGCGGGTCGCCGCGGGCAAGAATCAGACTCAGGAATTGCTCGGCTAGGCTGACGGGGGTGCCGCCGATGCCTTGCGCCAATGGATCTATCGCGCCGCCGTCGAACAACACCCAGCCGTCGGCGTCCACGATGCGCAGACGCTTAGCGGGCTGTTCGAACTGACGCCCGAGCGCCTCGAGCGCCGGTGGCCGAACGAGAAACGGCGTAGGTAAGCTCGTGTCGACGGGCCACGAGCTTTCGAGCGTAACGGCAAATTCGCCGGCGCTGGCGTCGACGTCGATGAGCGCCAGGCCGAGCCGCCCACCGACAAGCTCGACCGGCATGCGAATCTCGAGGGCATAGCCCGTGCCCGTTTCACGCCAATACGCCGCGACACGAGTCTCGTAGCGTGCGGACGGGACGAATTCTGGAGGGCTCGTGCGCTGCGGCCTGAGTATCCCCGGCGCCAGCGTATGCAGGAGCAGCCAGTCCGCCCCAGGACCCTGAGGCAGGATCAATACGCGGTCGCCGTAGGGCCGCTCCGTCGGCGTGCTCTGATAGACGAGGGAATCGTCGGCGGCCTCGATGAACAAGTACACGGATCTTTCATGAATGCCGACCCAGTATCGGTTGCTGTCGCCGAGCGCGCGTGCGGCCGCTTCCGCTAGAGTCCAGTCGTTACGATAACCGTCGAGCTCGGGCGCGGCCGAGAGCGGGTGCGCGTAGATCGTGTTCTGCGCGGCGGCCGTACCCGCCGTGCGCAGCGCAGCGAGCGGCACATTGCCCAATGCGGTGGCAACCGTGCTTGCGCTCGCGAGCAATGCTTGCTCGAGCCCATTGCGCAGGGCGCCCTCGAGTTCCTGCACGTACCGGTACCCTGCCCATGGCAGCGCGAGCGTCAATGCAGCCAGAGCGAGCAGCTGAATGCGCAACGACATCGTTACTTCGAACCGTCCTCGGTCCAGCGATAGCCCATGCCGTAGACGGTTTCGATGTTGTGAAATCCTTCGTCCACAGCGATGAACTTCGCGCGGATTCGCTTGATCTGCGAGGTTACCGTGCTGTCGTCGAGAACGGCGTTCGCAGCCGCCATGAGTTGCTCGCGGCTACGCACGTGACCAGGATGCTGCGCGAGCGCATGTATGACCCAGAACTCCGTGACGGTCAGCGGCACGGCCAGTCCGGCCCAGGTCGCGCTGAGCCGGTCGAGATCGAGCTCGAGCGCGCCACGCTCGATAAGCTGGGCAGGCTCGGCACTGGCTTTGAGCGCTTCGACGCGCCTGAGCAGCGCCGCGACGCGGGCGAGCAGATGCTCCAGAGTGATGCGCTTCGTCAAATAGTCGTCTGCGCCGAGTCGTAGGCCGGAGACGATGTCGAGCTCGCTCTCTCGGGCCGTCAGGAAAATGATCGGTAGCTGAGACGAGCGTGCTCGGAGTTCGCGGCACAGCTCGAAACCGCCCTCGACCTCCGCACCCAGGTTGACGTCGATTATGACGAGATCCGGGAGGCGGTTTTGGAACGCGGCCAGGGCCGTCTCCCGGTCCGCATAACCCTGTACCCGATAACCGAGCCTCTGCAACGCCGCGCTGTAGTTCTCTCGGATTGCAGCCTCGTCCTCGACAACCGCGATAGTCTTCTTCGCTCCCATACCTTTGATGTTGCGCGTTACGCTCGCGCCGTCAACGATCGAGCAAACGCTCTCGCCCCACACAGAGCCTTAGAATCCCAGCCGCCGAAATTGCATCGGTAATTCTCCCTTCGAGCACCCAAGCAACCGCGGCTTCGAGTGGCAGCTTGCGGACAGCCAGGTCCTCCGTAGGCTCGCGTTGTGGCGCGCCCTGGGTCAGTCCCCGTGCGAGATACACGACGCCGAGCTCGTCCGTGATGCAGTTCGACGTATGCAGGCGCATGACCTCATCCCAGCTCGAGGCGCTGATACCGGTTTCCTCCTTGAGCTCCCGTTGTGCGGCTGCGAGCAACTCCTCGTCGTCGGGCGCGCCGCCCATCGGGATCTCCCAGGCATAGTCATCGAGCGTATACCGGTGCTGGCCCACGAGATACAGATTGTGTGCCTCGTCGAGCGCTAAGATCGCCACGGCGCGGTTCTTAAAGCAGACTTTGCCATACAGGCTTTGCGCACCTGACGGGTTGATGACCTGATGTTCCTCGACGCGTATCCACGGATTATCGTAGACGACTGTGGAGCTGAGCTGTTTCCAGGGTTGTTTCGTGGACGTCATGCTATTGCGGCGCGTTTTCGAGCGGGCGAGCGACGACGCTCGCCTCAGTACGGAATATGGAACCGCCGGTAGATACCGGCGATCAGCCACAGTGGTCCAATCATGAGAAATTGCAGATCACGAAAGAACGACGGTCGACTGCCTTCATACCAATGGCCCGCGAATTGCCCGCCCCAGCCGCCGACGAAAAGGCCTATAGAAATCAGCCAGAGCGGTGTGCCGAGCCCGTCGAGCCATGCCACAATGGCGACGACGAACACGACAAATGGCAGGGCGCCGACGGCGAGACTGATCGATAGGATGAAGTAGTAGACGACGGCTGCCATCAGAAACACCGTGCCCCAGTTCAAGGCGGGTGACGCTGATCGAAACGTCTCGGGAACGGGCAGGGACCAGAGCAAGCCGACGATGCTCATGACGATGATTGGGATGCAAACCCAGTGCAACAGTTTGTTAGTATCGTCGCGGTGGCTGTGTGCGTATTCGGCCAGCCATTGATCGGTCGTCTTCATATAGGTGTTGGCTCAACTGTGACACTGTTCCGTGTCGAGTCAGGTCCCGTTCAGCGTATCATTGCCAGAATAACCTCTTGCCGTTAACTGTACCCTAGGAGATGACGGATTATGACAACCCAAGCTCTGCGCCGACCGACGATTCTGATATGGGTGGCGGCCTCGGTCGTTTTTTCCGCGTGCACGACGCTCGATCCATATACCCGCGATGAGCAGGCTTCGCGCGCCCAGCGCGGGGCGATTATCGGTGCCGTCAGCGGTGCTGTGGCCGGGCTCATCACCGGCGATAGTTCGATGGAGCGCAAGAAGCGCGCATTAGTAGGCGCCGGACTCGGCGCGCTCGCCGGCGGTGCCGTCGGCGCGTATCAGGATCGGCAGGAGGCTCAGCTCAGGGCTCAGCTCGAGGGCACCGGCGTCAGCGTCACGCGCATCGGTGACAACATCACGCTGAACATGCCGGGCAACATTACGTTTGCGACGAACAGCGCGGACCTCAATGCAGGCTTCTTCGCCGTACTAGATTCCGTCGGGCTCGTCGTCGCCGAGTTCGATCAGACCGTCATCGAGGTGGCCGGGCATACGGATAGCACGGGCACTGACGAATACAACCAGCGTCTGTCGGAACGCCGCGCAGCCAGTGTCTCGGCGTATCTGATCTCGCGCCAGGTGTTGCCCGATCGCATCATTCAGATCGGTCTCGGTGAGGAGTGGCCCATCGCGGACAATTCGACGAATGCGGGTCGCCAGCTAAACCGTCGTGTCGAGCTGACGTTGGTACCGTTGACGCTGGGGTAGGCGCGAGAGTCGGAGCCGATCGAATCAGGCCGCGACCATGCTCTTCTTGAGCTTGGAGATTGCCGCGGATTCGACCTGACGGATCCGTTCTGCAGAGACACCGTACTCGGCCGCGAGCTCATGCAGTGTCGCTTTTTTCTCGGCGAGCCAGCGGCGCGCGACGATGCTACGGCTGCGGTCATCGAGCTCGCTCAAAGCCTGCGTGAGTCTGTCGCTGGAATCGCTCTCCCAGTCGGCCGACTCGACTAGCTCGGCCGGGTCGCTGTCGGGGCTCGGCAGGTAGGCAGTCGGCGCGAACGATTCGTCATCGCCTGGATCGGGGTCGAAGGAAACGTCGTAGCCCGAAAGCCGCCGCTCCATCTCCGTGACTTCTTTTGCCGTGACTCCCAAGTCTTTCGCCACGGCCTTTGTCTCATCCGCCGACAACCAACCGAGATGTTTCTTGGATTTGCGCAGATTGAAGAACAGCTTGCGCTGAGCCTTGGTCGTCGCAACTTTGACGAGACGCCAATTGCGCAGCACATATTCGTGGATCTCGGCGCGGATCCAATGGACGGCAAAGGAGACGAGGCGCACGCCGACGTCGGGGTCGAAACGCCGTACGGCCTTCATCAAGCCGACGTTGCCCTCCTGGATCAAGTCCGTGAGTTGCAGGCCGTAACCGACATAGCCGCGCGCAATGTGCACGACGAAACGCAGATGCGAGAGCACGAGCCGCTGCGCGGCATCGAGATCGTCGTGTTCGCGCAGCCTGGTCGCGAGCGCAGCTTCTTCCGCGGCATCGAGGATCGGTATTGCCGATATGGCCTGAATGTACTGATCCAGGCTACCGACAGGCCCATTGAGCATGAACTCGCGATCTCGGAGAACGATGGCACCGGCAGTCACGTCTTAGAACCTCCCTTCAGATGACAGCTATTTTAGCACTCGTCAGGTTAGAGTGCTAAGACGCTTTGGAGTTCCCGGCGTGCGGATAAGTAATATACTTATAAAACATTTACTTATGTAGGCTCTATCGCCCTGAGATGGCGCGCGGTCGCGACCCCGGCGCCGGCCCAGCCGAGCACGGCACCAGCGCCGAGCAACAACAGTGCCTGTTCGGGTGTCAGGCCTCGAAGCTCGAAGCTCGAGCCGTAGAGCCCCGCAAGCGAGCGCACGGGACCGGTGAGCGTAAATAGGCTCGCGACGATTGTCAGCATCGCCAGCAACCCGCCGCTCAAGCCGTAGCACAGGCCCATATAAAGAAACGGCCGTCGAATGAACGCGTCACTGCCGCCAACGAGTTTGACGACCTCGATCTCGGTGCGCCGGTTGTTGATCTCCAGCCGGATCGTATTGCCGATGACCAACACGACTGCGAGGGCGAGCAGCACGGTCGCAAGATCGACGATGCGTGCGACTAGCAGCAGCATGCTGCGCATTCTCTCGACCCAGGCCGTATCGACCTGAACCAGCTCGGTCTCAGTCAGCTCGATGAGATCTGCCGCCAGCGCTTCGATCTGCTCGCGCGAGTCGCCGGCTGGCCTGACAACGAGCGCATGGGGCAGCGGATTCTCATCGAGCGCGTCGAGTGCTGCGCCGAAGCCCGAGTAACTCTGAAACTCCTCGAGCGCTGCATCGCGTGGCACGAAGACAACCTGCAAGACGTCGTCGCGCCTCTCGAGCGCTACCGCAAGCTCGCGCGCCCGCGACTCTTCGACCTCCATAGTCAGGTAAACGGAGAAGTCGATCGCGCCGGCCCATGACCCACTGAGCGTCTCAAAATTGTTCAGCAGCACTCGTAAGCCTGCTGGCAATGCGAGGGCGATGGCAATGACGATGATCGTCATCGCGCTACCGACTGGCTGGCGCAATAGCCGGCCGAATGCGCCGAGGAAGTTCTGAGCGTGCAGAGAAAAATAGTGGCTCGTGCGCCTAAACATCGGTCGCGGCCTTGGCGATCTTGCCACCGTCGATGCGCAGGCGGCGGTGATCGAGCCGATCGAGCAGCTCCAGATCGTGTGTCGCGATCAGCATTGTGACGCCGACGTCGTTGAATCGCTCGAACAGCTGCATGATCTCCAGCGATAACGCCGGATCGAGATTTCCCGTTGGCTCGTCGGCGATGACGATATCGGGCCGGCTCGCGACGGCGCGTGCGATCCCGACTCGTTGCTGCTCTCCGGCGGACAGCGTCAACGGAGAATTCATCTCACGGCCCAGTAGTCCAACTTGATCAAGCGCGGCGCGGACGCGTCGCTCGATGTCCCTGCGCCGCAGCGCGGAGATGACGAGAGGCAACGCGACGTTGTCGAAGATCGTTCGGTCGTTGAGAAGCTTGTGGTCTTGAAAGACGATGCCGATCCGGCGTCGAAAATACGGAATCTGTCTGCGCCGGACGCGCGACGTGTTCTGGTTGTGAACGAGAACAGTACCTCGTGTCGGTCGCTCGATAAGCGCGATGAGTTTGAGCAACGTGCTCTTGCCAGCGCCGGACGGGCCCGTGAGAAAGGCCATCTCGCCTGCCTGCATTTCGAAGCTGACACCCGAGAGCGCGTCCCGGCCGCTGGGGTAGCGTTTGTGGACGTTCTCGAATCGGATCATCGATGTTCGCTCTGCAGCAGTGCGGCCGCAAACTCGGCCGCATCGAACGGAATCAGGTCCTCTGCCTGTTCGCCGACGGCGAGGAAGCGCACGGGAATGCTGAGCTGGCGAGCGACGGCCAGCAGAATACCGCCTTTTGCGGTGCCGTCGAGCTTAGTCACGACGAGTCCTGTGACACCGAGCGCCTTATGGAACTCC
>JAOTTJ010000274.1 GCA_029864465.1 Gammaproteobacteria bacterium
CCTTCGTCGAAAAAGCGAACGGGCTCGAGCACCTGCGGATCATCGGCCTCGGCACCAACCTGGCCTGCTTCAGCGGCCTCGCGCCGAGCCGGGAAAACATGGGCCGGCTCGCGGCGCTGGCCGATGAGATCGAGAACCGCCATCGGCTCTCGCTGCGCTGGATTTCCGGCATCAACTCGAGCGGCCTCGAGCTCGTTGCATCCGGCGGCGTACCGGCGCGCGTCAATCACGCACGCATCGGCGAGGCCATCCTGCTCGGGATCGAGACCATTCGGCACAGCCCCTGGCCGGACACGTATCAGGATGCATTCGTGCTCCATGCAGAAGTGCTCGAGCTCAAGCAGAAGCCGTCCTTCGTTCCGGGAGAACGCGGTGAAGATGCCTTCGGCCGGCGACACGCGCCCGAGGATCGCGGCCCGATGCGCCGGGCATTGCTCAACATCGGGCGCGAGGACGTGCTCGTCGAAGGCCTGACGCCGCTGACGCCGAAGCTTAGAATCCTCGGCGGATCGAGCGGTTATCTCGTCGTCGACGTCACGGCTGCCCCGGCGAGCATGCGCGTCGGCGATGAGCTCAGCTTCGACATGACTTACGGCGCACTGCTGGCAACGATGACCTCGGACTACGTCGGCAAACGCGTTCTCGACGCGAGCACGGTGACATCAGAGACCTGAGCTATGCCGAATTCCCATCCCGTTGCCAGGCTGACTCGGGCCGTGATCCACACGGATCGCCTGGCGCACAACATGCGTCTGCTCCAGGACATCGTCGGCGCTAGGTCCCTATGGCCGTGCATCAAGGCCAACGCCTATGGCCATGCGGACGAGATCATCGCGCGCGAGCTCCTGCGCCTTGGCTACGACACGTTCGGCGTCGCCGATGTCTGCGAGGCTGTTGCACTGATCGAGGAAGGCATCGAGGCAACCTTCATCGTTCTGTCGAATACGTTGCCCGAGCATGCCGAAGCGTTGGTCGCGCATGGATGTGAGCCCATCGTCTGCACGCCCGATACGGTCCGGGCGCTCGCGCGGGCGGCGGACAAGCTCGGTCGGCGCGTGGCCGTGCACGTCAACGTGGATACGGGCATGGGCCGTATCGGCATCGCTCCGGCCGAAGTCGGTGCATTTCTCGATTACTGCAAGTCCTATCCCTCCATCGAGATACGCGGGATCATGAGTCACTTCGCGCGTGCCGATGAGGCGGATAAGCGTGATGCGCTGGGGCAGCTCGCACGCTTCGAGGAGGTCATCGAGATCGCCCGGAGCCATGAGATCGGTCTTCGCCATATGGCGAACAGCGCCGCAATCTTCGATATCCCGGGCTCGCACTTCGACGCTGCACGACCGGGCATTTCGATCTATGGCCTCGCACCGTCGGCGGATATCGCGAATCCGCGTGTTCGAGACCTTCAGCCGATACTAGAATGGCGGACACGGATCACCTTCCTGAAGGAGGCCCCGAGAGGCAAAGGCTTGAGTTACGGCCATGACTTTCACACGGAGCGTCCGTCGCTGATCGCAACGATCCCCATAGGCTATGGCGACGGTTTCAGTCGGCGCCTGTCGAACGATGTCGATGTGCTGATTGGAGGTATGCGCTGCCGGCAGGTGGGCCGAGTGACGATGGATATGAGTCTCGTCGACGTCACGCCGTTGCGCGGGCGCGTGAGCCTCGGCGACGAAGTCGTCGTGATTGGCCGGCAGGGCGAGGAGACAATCACCGCCGATGAGCTCGCCGCCAAGCTCGGGACCATCAATTATGAAATCGTGACGCGCATCGCCGAGCGTGTCCCGCGTGTAGCAATCTCCGATGACGATTGACCTGAAACATCGTAACTTTCTCAAGCTGTTGGATTTCAGCTCCGACGAGATCCGGTACTTATTGGATCTGGCCGGAACGCTCAAAGCCGAAAAGAAGGCCGGCAAGGAGATCCCGCGGCTCGCGGGCAAGAACATCGCGCTGATTTTCGAGAAGATCTCGACGCGCACGCGCTGTGCATTCGAGGTCGCGGCCTACGATCAGGGCGCGAACGTCACCTACCTCGGGCCGACGGGGACGCAAATGGGGGCCAAGGAGTCGATGAAGGATACGGCCCGCGTGCTCGCGCGGTTCTACGACGCCGTCGAGTTCCGCGGCTTCGACCAGGCGACCGCCGAGCTCCTCGGCCACCATGGCATACCCGTCTGGAACGGACTGACGAACGAGTATCACCCGACGCAATGCCTGGCCGATCTGCTCACGATGACCGAGCATTCGACCAAGCCGATGAACGAGATCAGCCTCTGTTATCTCGGCGACGGCGCCAGCAACATGTCTGACTCGCTATTGGTCGGCGCGGCGAAAATGGGGCTCGATTTCCGGCTGGCTTCGCCCCACGAGCTCAGACCGGATCACGAGCTCGTGGCGCAATGTACCCAGCTCGCACGTGCGTCTGGTGCCCGGCTGTCGATCACGGACGATGTCGTCATCGCCGTTCAAGACGTCGACTTTCTGTACACGGACGTCTGGCTATCCATGGGGCAGCCAGAGTCGGATTGGGGTCGACGCATCGAGCTGCTGAAGCCGTTTCAGGTCGATCGACGTGTGCTATCCCTGACATCCAACCCTCGTGTGAAATTCATGCATTGCCTGCCGGCATTCCACAATCGCGAAACGGAAGTCGGGGAAGATATCTTCTGGAAGTTCGATCTGGATGCGATGGAAGTCACGGACGAGGTATTCGAGTCGGATGCGTCCATCGTCTTCGACCAAGCCGAGAACCGGCTGCACACGATCAAGGCCGTCATGGTGGCCACATTGGCTGACTGATCGATGCGAGTCGTGATCGCGCTCGGTGGCAACGCGCTACTCAAGCGCGACGAGCCCATGACGGTAGAGAACCAGCGGCGTAATGTTGAGACGGCGGTAAAAGCGATACTGCCGCTCGCCGAGGCGCACGAGCTCATCATTACGCACGGCAACGGGCCGCAGGTCGGCTTGCTGGCGCTGCAGTCGATGGCCTACGAGCCGGAGCAGGCCCAGCCGCTCGATCTGCTCGATGCGCAGAGCGAGGGCATGATCGGCTATTTGATCGCGCGGGAACTGACGAGCATGCTCCCGCGCGATCGCCATTGCGTGACCTTGCTGACCCAGATCGAGATCGACGCCGACGATCCGGCATTCGCCAAGCCCACCAAGCCCATTGGACCCCTCTACGACGAGGACGAGGCGCGACGGCTGGCCCAGCGACGAGGCTGGCAGATCGCGCCCGACAGCACCGGATGGCGGCGCGTAGTCGCCTCGCCGAAACCGCAGCGCATCGTCGAGATCGAGGCGATCGAGCTCCTCGCCGCCGAGGGCGTGATCGTCATCTGCGCGGGCGGCGGCGGCATTCCGATCGTTGCCGGCCAGGACGGCCGCCTTACCGGCGTCGAGGCCGTGATCGACAAGGACTTCGCGAGCGCGCTGCTCGCGCGCGCGCTCGAGGCCGATGCGCTGCTGATGCTGACCGACGTCGATGGCGTCTATCGCGACTGGGGTGAGCCAGGCGCGCGTCTGATTCGGCGGATTTCGCCGACTGCGCTGAACGCCTACGCGTTCGCGCCCGGGACCATGGGCCCGAAGGTAGAAGCAGCGTGCGCGTTTGTGACACAGACGGGCGGCACCGCAGGCATTGGCGCGTTAGCGGATGCGGCCGGGATTCTGCGGGACCAAGCGGGAACGTTGATCACCGCAGACGCCGAGGATGTCGTTCTAGGCTGAGCCAATTCCCGCTGGCCTAGAGCAACTTGCGTTCGCGCAGGAAATTCTCGACGTAGGTGCCGAGCGCGGGCTCGCCGGTTTCCGCGAACTCGTAACGCACCCGTACCACCGGCTTTTCGATATCGATGAGGTCGGCAAGATTACAGGGCGTCGCAATGACGACGACGTCGGCGGTCACAGCGTTGATGGTTTCCTCGAGCGCATCGAGCTGGTCTTGATCGTAGCCGAGCGCGGGCAGCACCGCGCCGATGTGCGGGTAGCGCCGATAAGTCGCGGCGATGCGCTCGTGCGCCTGGCTGCGCGGGTCGACGATCTCGGCCACCTCGGCCTGCCGCGCGGCGACGAAACCGGCGCCGTACGCCATTCCCCCGTGAGTGATCGTGGGACCATCCTCGACGACGAGAACGCGCTTGCCGCGAACGGCGTCGGGCCTATCGAGCTCGACCGGGGAGGTGCCGTGAACGATAGGTGCGCTCGGGTTGAGTCGGCGGGCATTGTCCGTTACACGCTCGATATCCGTATCGGCCGCTGTGTTGACCTTCGCGACGAGAATGATGTCGGCCATGCGCAGCACGGCTTCGCCGGGGTGGTGCGTTGCCTCGTTCCCGGGACGCAGCGGATCGACGAGCACGATGTGCAGATCGGGCGCGACGAGCGGAAAGTCGTTGTTGCCTCCGTCCCAGAGAATAACGTCGGCTTCAGCGCTGGCGCGCGCGACGATTTCAGCGTAATCGACGCCCGCAAATACGACGTTACCGATCGCTATGTGGCGCTCGTACTCCTCGCGCTCCTCGACCGTGCAGCTGGCCTCATCCAGGTCGCCCGGCTCTGAAAACCGTTGCACTGCCTGCCGCTCGAGATCACCGTACGGCATCGGGTGCCGGATTAC
>JAOTTJ010000275.1 GCA_029864465.1 Gammaproteobacteria bacterium
ATCGCCTTCCCAATGACCGAGCGAGCTGCCCATGAACTCGGGATAATCGTCGACATCCTCGGGATGATCGCGTCCGTCCGTATAGATGATCCGAAACGTGCGTTGGGACTCCGAGAGCACAGCCGTAACCCCGGGGTGCTGCACAAACATGGCCGGGTGCGCCATCATGATCATGCGCCCCGGGCCCGCAGGCAGGCAGAAACTGTTCGGATCCTCGGCGTGATCGACCGTCGCGTAGCGTTCGTAACCGTACGGCGTCAGGATCATCTCCTCACCCGGTAGCGTTGCATTGGCGAGATTGCCGCTCGGACCGCCGTACCAGACGCCGGTGAGATCCACAGGACCGAGATCGACGGGCCCCTCGGGCTGCGCCTCGCCGCGGTGCCACCACGCGCCCTGGGTCGGTTCGGGACCGTAGGTCTGGGCCAAGCCCGTGGCGCAGCCGAATCCGGCCAGGCCGAGCACGGCTAACCGCAAGATTTTTGTCGAAATATCAAGCTGTAATCGCATATTCGTGATGCTCAACCGATTATTGCTCGAGGTCGGCTTCGGTCGGACCGCCGTCGGTCGAGCCCGCGAAGACGCGCCGGCCGTCAGCCAGGGTCACCATCCGACCAGCCAAGTTATCGCTTCCGTTACGGGCCCTAAAGGCGCGCACGGTGATGACATCGCCGGGTTTCATGTCGTCCTTGCGCCAACCGCGCCGGTACAGCGAGTTCGGCGTGCCGCCCTCGATGCGGTAATTGACGACGCTGCCGTCATCCTGCGCGACATCGACATAGTAATAGATATGTGGGTTCATCCACTCGAGCTTCGTGACCGTGCCTTCCACGGTAAGCGGCTCGTTCATATCGTAGACGGCCTGAAAGGAGTGGTGCGCGGAGACCTGTGATACGAGACCAAGGACGCCAAGCCCCGCCAACCAAGAAAGTTGCTTATACATAGCTGCTCTCCTATCGAAGAATTCGCTAACTGAGATGCTCTACTGCAATTCGACCAGCCTGGACTGGTGCGTCTCGAGCCGCTCCTGCAAGAATGCCCGAAAATCCCGCGCGTCGACAAACGGGTGCGGATCGCTGGGCCCGCGTTCTGCAAGCTGCTCCGCACGCTGAAAAATCAATCCGGCCCACGGGTGGCTGACGAGATTCACGTCGACGTCCTCGAGCGTATGCTGCAAGCGCTCCACGGTTGCGATCAAGTTGCGCACGGCGCCGGCCACATCGCCCGTGCGCAGCGTGACGTTGTGTCCGCCGAACAGAAAGGCCTTGTGCGGCCGGCCATCGTCGTAGACTGTGAATTCCATCGACAGCACGCCGGGCGTGTGGCCCGGCGTCACGTAGAACCGGATCGTCGTATTGCCGAGCGTCAGCGTATCGCCGTCGGCGTAGACGACATCTCGCTCGGGCGGCTGCGCGCGAGCACGATCGACGCGCTCGGCCATGGCCCAATCGGCCTCGCTCATGGCGACGCGGGCGCCGGTCCGCTGCTTGACCATGTGCGCGCCGCCAAAATGATCAGCGTGTCCGTGGCTGATGAGCACGTAGTGGATATCGTCGAGATCGAAGCCGAGCGACTCGATCTGCTCGAGCGACCCAGCCGTGAAGTCGTCGTGCAGTGAATCGATGAGAATGAGCCCCTCGCTCGTCGTTAGCAGATACGCGCTGACGAACGTCGTGCCGACGTAGTAGAGGTTGTCGAAGAGTTTGATGGGCTCGACGAGCTCGGCCGTCTGACCGGTCAAGCCCGGCGGGCGCTGGCCGTGCGTCGCGGCGCTGAGCCCCTGGCTCATCGCCGCGCCCGAGAAGGCGAGCGCGACGATGCCGATCGCGCCGAGTCGCCGTAACGATAACTGCCCCCTCAAGACTCGCCCTCCAGGCCGCTGGATTCCCGACCAGCGCGTGCCAATTGATAACACAATGGCATGGTTCCTGCCAGACAGGCGCTCTCGCCCGAGCACGAAAAAGGGCGGGACCGAAAGGCCCCGCCCTATTCCGGTCGCATGACTCGTCGGCTCTCAGTCGAACGTGAACGTCAGACCGGCACCGAGCTCCTGCGGCGCACCGACCTGGGCCAGGAACAGCCCGCCTTCGGCGCCGACGAAGCCCGAGTTCCAGTAGCGCTCATCGCCGAGGTTCGAGCCCCAGATGTACGCCGTCCAGTTACCCGCCGCCGGCTCGTATGTCACGCGCGCGCTGCTGATGCCGAAGCCTTGCTGCAGCACCTGCGCCGTATCGCGGGGATGGGTGACGTAGTCGTCCATGTAGCGATAGTCGCCGCGCAGGGTGAGGCTAGAGCCACCCGCGAGATCCCACGTATAGGTCGCGCCGACGTTGTAGCTGTAGTCCGGCGCATACGGAAAGCGCTGACCTTCCGCAATCGGCACACCCTCGCCGAGACTCTTGTACTTGGTATCGAGGAAGCCTACGGCGAAATCGAACAGAAAATTGTCGTTCGGACGCCAGAGGAGCTCCGCATCCATGCCGGACGCCTCGGCGTTACCGCCCGTGATCGTAACGGTGCCCGGCAGCGCATTACCCGTGACCGGATCGCGCGGATTCACGGACGTGCGAATGTTCACCCAATCGGTGAAGAAGATGCTGCCGTTGAAGCGCAGCCGCCCGTCCTGCCAGTCCGAATGGATGCCGAACTCGATCGTCTCGACGGTCTCGGGATCGATCTCGACCGCGCCGATGATCGGTGACTGCTGGATTTCTGCGGCCGTGAAACCTTCCGAGTAGCTCGCATAAAGCATGATGTCGTCGGTCCAGCGGTAGTCGATTGAGACCTTGGGCGTGAACCAGACGGACGTGTTCGGCTCGTCTACCCGCTCTATCTCCGTCGCGGCCCAGATATCGCCGACAATCGGCCCCGGACGGTCGGGCTTCAGCGCCGTGCCCGGCACCGGCACATCGTCGCGGTCATACCGATAGTCGGTCGCGTCGCGGTCGCTCCAGCGCACGCCGAGGCCGAGGTTCCACCGGTCGCTGAGCGCGATATTGACCTCGCCGAACAGCGCAATGTCGCTTGCCTCCTCGCGCAGGATGTCCGCATCGCAATTCGCGGACGGTCGGACTACACCACCACTGGATGGGCTCCAGTTGCCGCCGTAGTCGCCGCCGGCATTGGGGTCGGTCCAGACGGGGTCGAGGTTGTAGTTCGTATGGCCGACGTCCCAATTCGCGGGATCGCGGATGTAGTCCCGGACCTCGTTGATAACGTTGTTCCGGCAAGGTCCCGTGAGATCGCGCGCCCACGGCGTGGCCCAGCGGTAGTTGACGCCCCAGTCGTCGAACTCCTGGTACCAGAGTCCCGCAAGCCACGTGACGCGGTCCTGCCAGGCCGTGCCCGTCAGGTGGAACTCCTGAGAGAAGGCGTCGGCGCGCGTGTACTGATCGTCCTCGACGGCCTCGATGACCTCGGCGCCGCGGATGTCACGGTAGTTGCGACCGTCTTTCTTCCAGTAGGCCGTGATGCTCTCGAGCGCGATATTGTCGTTGATGTCCCAGTTGAAGGTCACGGTCAGCTGATCGAACGCGGTCGTGATGCCGTCATCTGGCCCGTCGCCCTTGGTCTGCCACTCACCGACCTGACCGCCGGGGAAGCCGGGCTCGTGCGTGCGCGGCGTGTACTCCGTGATCGGCAGAAATGGCGCTATCAGCGCCGTCGTCTCCGGCGTGAAGGCGCCCTGCGACAGCCCATAGGCGGCGATATTTAGACCGATAATGCGCTGGTGGTTCGGATTCGTGAAGATGACGGATTTGCGGTCGCTCGATTGGGTGCGCTGGTAGTCGTACGCGACGCGCAGGTCGAAGTTGTCGCTCGGCGTCCAGAGGAAGTCGGCGCGAACGACCTCGTCATCTTTGCCGCCGTAGCAGGCATCGACGGTCAGGCTACAGACCTGCCCGTCCTGCGTATACGAGCCGACCGTGAACTTACTGAGCAGCGTGTCGGTCAACGGCAGGTCGACGGCCGCAGAGATGTCCTGCCGGCTGAACTCGCCAACCTCCATCTTGACTCTCGCGCCGAACTCCTCGGCCGGGCGCTTCGAAATAAGCTGGATGGCGCCGCCGTTGGAGTTACGGCCGAACAGCGTGCCCTGCGGGCCGCGCAGGATCTCCATGCGCTCGAGCTCGATCAGCGACTGCTGCAAGAGACCCGTCGAGCTCTGTGCGACGCCGTCGAGGTAGATGCCGACGTTCGGCATGCCGCGGATCGTGATTTCCGAGGAACTCTGCGTCAGACCACCACCAGCGATGACGACGTTCGGCACGGCGTTCATGAGGTCCTCGCCGCGCTCGAGTCCACGGAGCTCGAGCGCCTCGCCCGAGTAGGCGACGACCGAGATCGGCACGTCCTGCAGCGTCTCCTCGACGCGCCGCGCAGTGACGATGACCTCCTCGAGCTGCGCGTTGGCCGGCGTGCCGTAGATAGCCGCCACGACACCGAGCGCGAGCACACCCGCGGAGCCCCTCGCGATAGTCCTGCGCGAATTGGAATTCTGGATAGTCATGTCTGCACCCCCGAAGACCTTGTTGCCAGTTATTGCTGCGCCTAGGCGCGATCTATTCTTGGTTTCGAAGCTATTAAATAACACAACTACCTATCGAGCGCTAGCCCAGTCCGAGCG
>JAOTTJ010000276.1 GCA_029864465.1 Gammaproteobacteria bacterium
ATAGAGCTCCTCCGGATCGGTCGCATCGTAGAGCTCCCAACCGAGGTTTCCGTTCGTTCTGAGCATATACGTCTTGGCGGGATCCCCGTTGGGAAGATCGGCACCGTCACAAAGCTGCACGTGCTGGGCGAACGTGGCAGCACCATTCGGCGGTAGGTGGCGCAACATGCGCGGCGCGGACGGGTCGGTCACGTCGAGGATCGACGTGCCGTTAACCTCGGTCACCCCTGTCATCGGGTTCATCGCCTCACCGATGTGATGGCCGACGAATAGAATCCGCCGGTTTCCATACGCGTGCACGACAGGCTGATACGCCGAACGCCCCTGGAGATCGTGCAGCCCGAGCAGGCGCATGTTCCGCGCCTCTTCGACGGGCATCTCCGCTTCTGGCGCGGCGCTCATCTCCGCGCCCGTCGAGGCGGTCTCCTCGGGTGCCGGTGCGCAGCCGGCAATCAATAACGCACATGCGAGAAAGCCGCTGCGCCGAGGCAGCCCATCCAGTGAAAAATTGGTAGCCATCGCCGCGAGTACTCCTGAATTGTTATCGCTTTTCTCGGCCGGGCTGATGCCGGCCGGGCTTGGATCCGCGCGCATAGTGTAGCGCGTTCGGCAGATGATGGCGAAGCTCTAAGTCGTTGAGTTATAGGGCGATGCAGGCCGAGCGGTGCGCCCGATGCACGGACCGAATCAGTTGCGGACCGTAGCGAGCCTGCGTGAGGATACCCCGACCGGGCAAGTGTCGTAGAATGGCGACACAGCAAGAGATCGCGGGCCGTCTCCGCGGACCGGCAGAACAGACGCATTTGAGCAATCGACCACCCTCTCCTGCGACCTGGTGCAGCGGGCTCG
The DNA here is from genome assembly GCA_029864465.1 of Gammaproteobacteria bacterium. Lineage (GTDB taxonomy): Bacteria > Pseudomonadota > Gammaproteobacteria > Steroidobacterales > Rariloculaceae > JAHEEM01. The sequence continues at coordinate 850 of JAOTTJ010000276.1, forward strand.
CAATCCTCATGGCTACCAGCCTGGCTGGCCAGGCGGCGGCTCAGCTCCCACCCGGCTACTGGGATGTCGAGCGCTCACAGCCCCTGCTCGACCGCACGCTCGAGATCACGCTGGCGCCGGATCTCGCGGCGCTCGAAGATTCGGAGCTTCGGGCCGTGCAGCGGCTGCTCGAAGCGGGCGCGATCCTGCATCGGATGTACGAAGCTCAAAAGCACGCTCAGGCGCCCGACGCCTTCGAAGCACTCAACGAGCTTGTAACGATCGACTCACCGACGGCACTCGACAACCTGCAGCGCCTCTACCGGCTGTTCCGGGGCCCGATCGCGACGACGCTGGAGAACGAGCGCCTCGCCTTTCTGCCCGTGAGCCCGGAGTCGCCCGGCAAGGCCGTATACCCGGAGGGTATCAGCGCACTCGAGGTCGAGAATTTCATCGCCGGCGGTTACGACACGGGGGATATTCTCGGAGATCGCTCCGTCGTGCGCCGCGCGACACTGCTGAATCTGCGTCAGGACATCGGCTCGCTCCAGGACTACCCCGTGCTCGGCACGTTGCACCCTGGTCTCGGCGAGCGCCTTGCGCGTCTCGTCCAAACACCGGATGCAAACGTGCTCTATGCCGTGCCGTACTCGGTTGCGTGGGCCCCATCGGTGCTGCGCGTTTATGACTTACTGTGGGAGGCCGCCGATCTCATGCGGGCCACGGATGCGGATTTCGCCGCCTATCTGCGACTCAGGGCCCACGATTTCTTGACCGACGACTACGAAGGCGGCGATGCCGCATGGGTCACGGGAGACTTTCGGCGACTCAACGCGCAGATCGGCAGCTATGAGACCTACGACGATGCGCTGTTCGGCATAAAAACATTTTTCTCCATGAACGTGCTGCTGCGTGATGCCGAGCGCAGCGCAGCACTGACCGAAGCGCTGACGAGCTTACAAGCGATCGAAGATCGCCTGCCTTACGAGTCCAGGCGCGCGGTTCGCAGCGAGATTCCGGTTGGCGTCTACAACGTCATTGCGGATTTCGGCCAGTCGCGCGGGGCAAACACCGCGACGATCTTGCCTAACGATGCGGATCACTCGCGCAAGTACGGGCGCACGATCATGCTGCGTTACAACATCATGACGAATCCGGCGATTTTCGAGCAGGGCCGAGCTCGGTTAGCGGCCGCAACGGCGCCCGAGTTTCACGACGACCTCACGGTCGAAGGGAATTTCCAACGCACGCTCTGGCACGAGATCGGCCATTACCTGGGCGTCGCCGTCACTCACGACGGCCGCGATCTAGATCAAGCTCTACAGCAATCGGCGGATCTGTTCGAGGAGCTCAAGGCCGACCTCGTCTCCTTATATACTGCATCGTATCTGCGCGACATCGGCTACCTCGACGATGCCGCGCTGCGCTCATTTCATGCAGGCGGAATATTGCGTGTATTGCAGAACAACGTGCCGCGCCGCGAGCAGCCGTACCAGACCATGCAGCTAATGCAATGGAATTACTTCCTCGAGACAGGCTTGCTGGAATTCGATGACCAAACGAAGCGCATGAGTATCAACTACGAGCGCTACGAGCGTGTCGTGCACAGTCTGCTCGAGGAGGTCCTCGCGATCCAGAATGCGGGTGATTCAGAGCGCGCCGAACTCTTCGTCGAACGTTACGCTCAGTGGAATCCGAATCTGCACGGTGAGATTGCCGCGCGGATACGCGACTCGGTACAGTATCGCTATTATCTCGTGCGTTACGCCGTTATCGATCCGCCCGTACACTAGACTTTATGACATCCCCGTCACGAGCGAAGCTGACGCACGGACCCGTCAGTCAGCGACTGCGCGAGCTTACCGTTCCGACGATCTGGGGCGTTTTCGCGATGATGACGTTCAACGTCGTCGATACGTGGTTCGTCGGCCAGCTCGGCACGAGTGAACTCGCGGCAATGAGCTTCACCTTTCCCGTCGTCATGACGCTCGTGAGCGTCTCGATCGGATTGAGCGCGGGGACGTCGTCCGTGCTCGCGCGCGCGGCAGGCCAAGACGATCATGAGCAGATGCAACGGCTCGCGACGGACGCGATCGTCCTTACGATGCTGATCACGCTCGCACTGAGCCTCGTCGGCTACCTGACGATCGACCCGTTGTTCTTACTGCTCGGCGCGCCCGAGAATCTGCTACCACTGATCCGCGAGTACATGGTGCCGTGGTATGCCGGCCTCGTGCTCATGTTGCTGCCGATGGTCACGATGGGTTCGCTACGAGCGACTGGCGAGGCCAGCACGGCAGGACGGCTGTTGATCGCGAGCGCCGTGCTCAACGTCATCATCGATCCATTGCTGATTTTCGGTCTCGCGGGATTCCCACGGCTCGAGCTCGCCGGTGCTGCCTATGCGACGCTGATCGCGCGTGCTTTCATTGTCGTCGCAGCACTGTGGGTGTTGCACAACCGGCTGAACCTGATCACGACATCCCGCGTCACGCTCCAGCGCGCGTGGACATCCTGGCGCGGCATCTTGCACGTGGGACTGCCGGCAGCTGGCACGAATGTGATTATTCCGGTGGCGAACGGCGTCATCGTCGCGCTCGTCGCGACCTACGGCCCCGAGGCGATTGCCGGGCTCGGTATTGCCACACGCATCGAAATGTTCTCACTGGTCATTTTCTTCGCAATGTCGGGCATCATCGGTCCGTTCGTCGGTCAAAACCTCGGCGCCGCGCGGCGTGACCGCATCCTGCTGGCGCTGAAGCAGTGCTACATCTTCTGCATGGCGCTGGGCGCCGTGGTTGCGATCGCCGTTGGCGCAGCGGCCCTGCCGGTCGCGGAGTTGTTTTCCGAATCCGCCGAGGCGATCGAGGTCGCCACGCTGTATCTGTGGATCGTGCCTCTGAGCTACGGCGCAGCTGGCATCGTCATGCTCGTGAACGCGGCCTTCAACGGTCTGGGCCAGCCACTCCCCGCAACGGCAATCTCTGTGACACGCATGGTCATCGTCTACGTCCCTCTCGCGTTCGCCGGGCGGGCGCTGTTCGGCATTCCAGGCATCTTCGCGGCCTACGCGGCGAGCAACCTACTCGTCGGGGCGGGCGCGGCCTATTGGGGTTGGAGGGTGTGCAGCGGTGCGCCACAGCGTGAGCTCGCTCCGGGCGAAGCCTAGCGTGCGCGCCCTGCGATCAGCGCGGCGCTACAATGCGGCAAACCAGAGGAAACCAACGCATGGACGAATCGCTAAACGTGTTCGATGAAGCGCTCGAGAGCTGCAGCGAGCAGCCGCTGACGGGTTTTTTTCGCGACGGCTGCTGCAATACGAGCGACCAGGACGTTGGCTCGCATACCGTATGCGTGCAGGTCACGGCAGATTTCCTGGAGTTCTCGCGCTTTCGTGGCAACGACCTGTCGACGCCGCAACCGGAATTCGGATTCCCGGGCCTCGAACCGGGTGATCGTTGGTGCCTGTGCGCGGCCCGATGGCTCGAAGCCCACGAGCACGGCATGGCGCCGAAGGTTTATCTGCGCCGCACGCACAAACGCGCGCTCGAAATCGTGCCGATGGCTACGTTGCGAAAGTTCGCCGCGGACTTGAACTAACGCTTTAGTTTTCGAAGCTGCTAGAGCCGATCAAGCTCGGCCCCCGAACCCCCAAAAACTAGTAATCGAGCGCGGTGCCGCGCATCGGGTTCACACCGTTGTGGAAATTGCCCTGGTCCCGGACGGTGCGCGCGACGCCGTTGTCGTCATAGTGGACCCAGATGAGGCCGTGAGCATCTC
>JAOTTJ010000277.1 GCA_029864465.1 Gammaproteobacteria bacterium
ACCGACGATCCGACGGCGTCCGCAATTAGATAGTTCGATAAGAACGCGGCAAAAAGCCCCGAGATGATCGCCACCTGTTGTACTGTGGAGAGCATTCCGCGGTAGTGCGCGGGGGAGACTTCTGAGATATAAGCAGGCGCCAAAATGCTGGACGCGCCGAGCGCGAGCCCGCCAAGCACACGGTAAAACACAAACTCCAAGGACGTATCGGCGGCGCCAGAACCCCACGCGCTGACAATGAAGAACACAGCGGCGACACGCATGATGAAGCGTCGACCGTGCCTGTCCGCAAGCCTGCCCGCGAAGTAGGCGCCGACAGCACAGCCAAGCAACATGGAGGCGACATTGAATCCAGTGCCGACGTCGTCAGACTCGAACGTCGTCTGTAGTCCTTCGATTGTGCCGTTGATGACGCCCGAATCGAAACCGAAGAGAAAGCCGCCGATCGTAGCGATGCAGGAAATTAGGATGACGTAAACAGTATTGGGCCGGTCTTCTGACCCAAGCGCTTGATCGATATTCAACGGCGCTGTTCTTGGTTAGTTTTCGGTGTCGGAGACGTCAAGTAATCTAGCAACCGTTACCGTCTTCCTGCGCCCTAATCGCCGAACTGACGCGACGTGCTATCGGCATCGCGCTCGCCTTCGTGACATGCGAACTCCCAAAATTCTTCTTCCGGCTGGCGCCGCTGCACGACCCGCATGGTCCAAGGTCGCGTAAATACGGTCGGGTCGGTGATCGTCGCCTCATAGTGCATCGTGCTGCCGTCGATGAAGATGAATCGCTCTTCGACATGTGCCTGGTCGCTGAAGAAATCGCCGATGACATCGAGGCGCGATTTTCCGTTGAGATTGGTCGTGTCTACGATTAGCGTGTTGCCTTCCCAGCGCCCTCGTCCGTCTCCCGACCAGAGCTTGATTCTCGGACTGATGTGGGGTCGGCCATCCAGTGGGATCACGCGATACGAATGGTATTGATCCCAGACGAACACGACGCTGCCCGGCGGCTGCAGAATCCGATACCGCGGGAAGTAGTACAAGCGAGGTACGCCCGGCCCCAGGCACCGAGTCTGTGTGTCGATGTGCTCAGGCCGGGTTGGGTTCTGATAGACGGCCTCGAGCTCCTGCTGCAGCGCACGCGCCCATGGTTGATAAGGAACTCGACCGTCCTCGGGGTCGACGATCCGGCTCGGATGTTCGGGTATGTCTTCTCCCATGAGCTCCCGAAAAAAGTCCCCGCTGCTCATCGCGCGCTCCAGCGACTGCGTCCCGCCGTTAACGGGCCGCCAGGCGCCTTGCACATCCGGCTGGCCATCAGGCAGCTGTATCGGGGGCCACGGTGCCGTCACCGGCTCGGACCCGCCTTCCTGGCCGGATACCGTAACCGGCAGGGAGAAGAGCGCCACGCTCATCCCCAGGGCAATGACCGTTGGGTGCAGATTCATCAGAACACTCCCTCCACCATGCTCACAGGCCCGGATACGGATAGTACTGCTCCCACTCGAACGCGTAGCAGTCGTACTCGAGAAGCTGGAAGTTCGGTTCGGTGCGCCGGTACAAAGTCATGCGCATCGTCCAGGGCCGCGTGAATACGTCGGGGTCCTCGATGGTCACTTCGTAGCTGATGTGATCGGCGTCCACGAGCGTGTAGCGCTCGACGACATGAAGGTTCTCACTGTGAAAATTGCCCGCCCTGTCGAGCCAGGTCTGATCGGTGAAATGCACGACGTCGACGACCAGCGTATCCCCATCCCAGTGGCCGCGTGAATCGCCCATCCACCAATTGATGGGGCCGTCGGGATGCTCGCTGCCGTTCGTATACACGTAGCGAGTCGCATGAACGTACTCGTAGAGGAACGTGGTTACGTCGGGAAGCTGAATGATCTGAAACGGGAAAGGCATGTAGGTAATTCGTGGCACACCGGGCAGGTAACAGTTCGCCTCGGTATCCCGCGTCCCCCGATTCGCAAAGTTATCTTCTTTTCGTAGCAGTGCTTCGGGCCGATACGGAATCTCGTCGCCGACGACCACGCCGAGTCCAGCGGGCACGCCCTCGCTAGCGGTGTGCGCCAATATGTTGTCGTTGGCTCGGTTCAAGACTTGCCAGATTCCCGACAGATCCGGCTTACCGTCCATCGTGCGGGGAATGCTCGCAGTTTCAGGCGGCTGTGTCCCTCCGCCAACCGTCTGGGCGCTAGTCAGCGATGGAAGCGGCGACAGCAACGCTGCGAGATACAGCAGACCGAAGAACCTCAGCTTCATGAGCGCAGATTCTACCGACTTTCGTCAGCGGGTTGGAAACTACTGCACCTGCGGCTTTTGTTTCAGACAGCGTGCATCATCGAATGTGCTTGAACACCTTTGGGTCAATGGTCCCAGCGCAAAGAACCCCACCCCACAGAGCGCCCGGTATACCGGGCGAAGCGGCATCCTGACCAGCAAGGTATAAACCCTTTATCGGTGTCTTCATTCGTAGCGCGTCCGACAGCATTCGGTCAGGCGTCAATTCGAGGCCGTAAAATGCCCCCATCCTGTGTCCGGTAATGGCCACAGTCGACAGCGGCGTTGAAAGCTCCCGATACACAACCAGTTTCGCCAGAGCGGGAAAATATTTCTCGAACTGCTCGAAGACCCGACCGTCGACATCCTTCTTGAAGTTTGCGTAGTCTTCGCCGCGCTCTCCGGGCGGCGAATTCGCCCAGCGCTCCACAGTGGACCAGTCCGTCCAGACGAGTATCTCGCCGGAATGCTGCTGCTTAGGACCCGGCTCGTGTTGCGGATCTTTCAGGGACGCGAAGGAGACGAACATACCCGGCGGATCGCCGTTCGGCGCGTCCTCCCAGACTGCATCTGTTTCTCCGTCGGGATAGATCCAATGATTGGCCTTGGTGGCACCCGCTGCTTCTATATCTCCTTCGAAACCGAGGTGAAGTGAAAAGTGGCAGATACTCGGCCCAAACGAACGGATCTCGTCAATCCAATCGTCGTGGCCAAGACCGTCGGGCAGCAATTGATCGACCGTCTCTCGCGCGCCGATAGTGGAAACGACGGCTTGAGCGCGAATATCTTGGCCAGCGGCCGTGCGCACACCGACTACGCGGTCATCATCGATGAGCAGGGAATTTACTTTGACACCAGCCCGCGCCTCACCGCCGGCTTGCTCGATCACGGGAAGCATGTGCCCGGCGATAACCGAAGAGCCACCGACGGGATACCAGCCCCCTCTTTCGAGATAGGAATAAGACACGAGCGCATGGGCGGCAAAGCTTGCCTTGCTGGGCCGACCACCATGATCGCCCCATTGGGCGAAGAAAACGGCTTTGAGCTCGGGATTTTCCGTGATTTCGGCTGCGACTTCGGCTGTTGTCCGTCCACACCAACGCTTGATCTCGCCGCTCTTCCACCACCCCAGAAATGTGCCGAACGGCTCAGGTAACCCTCGCAACTGGAGCACAGACATTGCAGCTTCTCTACCCTTGTGGACGGCGTCGTACCAAGCATCGATCGCTTGCGTCTCATCCGGAAAGCGTTCTTTCAGGTCGAGCACCTGTGCCTCGCAGGGTCGCGACAATAGCAGCGGATCAGTATCGGCTATGTGCAAAACATCATAGATCGTGCCCATCGGGGCGAGATCGACGGGAGAGTCGCAAAGCCAATCAAGCAGTTTTCGCTCAGGCTCCCCGGGCGCAAGGCCACTGAGGTAGTGAAGGCCTACATCCCAGCTGAAGCCATTTCTAGAGAAGCTGTGCGTCAGCCCGCCGAGCGTCTGATACTGCTCGAGCAACAGGACCTTGTGCCCGGTCCGTGATAGCGCAGCAGCAGCCGACAGCCCACCCATGCCGGAACCGATTATGATTACGTCCCACTGGCTTTGTGGTCGTTCGTGATTTTCGCCCATTCGTGCTCCGCTCCCCGTTGGTTATCGCCGGTCGCTAGCTGTCTTAGTGAACCAGTTCATCGTCCGACGCAGATAAGACCTTCGGACCGCCCCCGTTCTCTAGATCTCTAACGATTCTCCATCTCCCATGATGATGCAGCTCGAACCCAGTCTCTCTACCTCTCTCTTGAAATACTGATCGTCGGCAGGGTTCAATTTTCTCGTCCATAAGGCGGGACAGTTGTAATGGCACGGTATGACTGTCGCCGGCTTCATGATGCTCACCGCCTCGAGAGCCTCGTTTTCGTCCATGGTGTTGTGAACCGCTTTCCCGCCAATTGGAATCATCAAGACATCAGGCTCGACGATCGACTGCCACTCCGTCGAATGAAGCAATGTGTCTCCGAGGTTGACGAGGCGCACGTCACCCAGGAGAACATCGAAGCCAATGGCGCCCCACCCGATGCGTTCCTCGGGTCCCGGCTTTATCGTCTTGGAAATCGGGCCGAGCTTGATGACGAGATCACCATGCGTCGCCTTGATCCCGGTGATCTTTAGTCCATCGAGCGTTATTGTTTCGCCAACATCAATGGTATGCACGTTCCTGATCGGCGCGTTGAATCGGAGCCCTTTACTTCTGGGACCCAGCATCAACTGTTTTCCGTCAACGTCTCGCACCATGGCCTTGTGGCA
>JAOTTJ010000278.1 GCA_029864465.1 Gammaproteobacteria bacterium
GCTCGAAATTGGAACGGGCAGCGGTTTTCTGACCGCCTGTCTAGCGCGGCTTGCCGATACGGTCGTCAGCATCGACATCTTCGCAGAGTTCATCGACGCTGCACGTCCGAAGTTCGAGCAGTTAGATCTCGCGAATGTCGAGCTACGAGTTGCGGACGGTCTGGCGCTCGACTACGAAGGTGAGTTCGATGCTATCGCGGTCACCGGTTCCGTGCCCGAACTCGACGATCATTTTATTCGCATGCTCCGGCCCGGAGGGCGACTGTTTCTCGTAACGGGACGCGAGCCGATCATGGAGGCGCAGCTCGTTACGCTGCACGCGTATGGCAGCTGGACTCGTCAGAGCTTGTTCGAGACGTTGCTCACGCCGCTCGTCAACGCCGACACGCCTCCGCCGTTCGTCCTCTAGACGCTCTCTCGGCATGCCCAACATGCCCGAAGAGCTTTCCCCGACGTCTTTGTGCGCACGTTGGCCAGACGAGCGCCTAGATGACGTCCAGCTCCTCGACGTACGTGAACCCGAAGAGCTCGCAATCGCCTCGCTACCTGGCTCGTTACACATTCCGATGCGCGAGATTCCGGGGCGCCTTGAACAACTCGATCGTGATCGCCCGATTGTGGTCATGTGTCACACTGGGGTCCGCAGTAGACACGTTGCAGGCTTTCTGTTAGCAAACGACTTCAAGCACGTCTACAACTTGGCCGGGGGCATAGATGCCTGGTCCGCCGAGATAGATCCAGCCCTGCCACGCTATTGATGCAGCGGGTGTGGATGCCGATTAACGCAATTCCAACTCTACGGAAGGTCCGCGATGCGCTATAAAATTTACTTCATCCTCTGTATTGCGGCCCTTACGAGCCTGCACACCGCCAGCGCCGGCGCCGAGAACCTCATGGAGATCTACCAGCGGGCGCTGCAGAACGACCCGGTCATTCGCGAGGCCGAGGCCATTTATCTGGCGGGACTGGAGGTAAAACCGCAGGCGCGCAGCAACATCCTGCCCTCGCTCGCCTTTTCGGCCGGCGCCGGGACATCCCACTCGGAGGACCCGAACCGCCCAGCGAACTTCGCAACGGGCGCGCTCGATCCCGACATCTTATCTACCGAGGTGGATCGAGACACCTCAAACTGGGCCGTTAGCCTGAACCAGACCGTGTTCGACTGGGGACAGTTCCTCCAGCTCAAGCAAGCCGACAAATTCGTCGCGCGCTCTGAAGCCGCCTATCAGGTTGCCAAGCAGGATTTGCTCCTGCGAGTGGCCAGCACTTATTTCCTCGTGCTGGCGGCAGAGGACACGCTCGCATCGGAGCAATCCGCGCGCGAAGCGATTGGCAGGCAGCTCGAGCAGGCGCAGCGGCGCTTCGAGGTCGGCCTGATCGCGATCACCGACGCGCAGGAGGCCCAAGCCGGGTACGATCTCGCCGTGGCGACAGAAATTTCTGCGCAACAGAACCTCGCGACAATGCGGGAGTTCTTGCGCGAGATTATCGGCGAATACGTCCAGGAACTCTCGCCACCCATGACCGAGATTCCGCTCGCAACGCCTCAACCGGCAAGCGTCGAGGCCTGGGTCGACCAAGCCCTGGAGCAGAATCTACTGCTCATCGCGAACCGACTTACGGCAGAGATCGCACGCGATGGCGTCTCGATCCAACGCAGCGTTCGGCTGCCGAGTATCGGCCTGTCCGGATCGTTATCTCAATCCGGCTCAGACACCATTCGGTTCAATAACCTCATAGCCAACGCCCCGTGCTTCCAAGCCCCACCGTGCCCGCCGCTACGAACGCCGGCGCGGAGTGACTCGGAAAGCTACAGTTTCTCGCTCAACCTGCGCGTGCCGCTCTACACGGGCGGCTTCAACGCTTCGCGTATCAAGCAGGCGGTCTATGACCACCGGGCCGCGATCGAGGTTCTCGAACAAACGGCGCGGCAAACCGAGCGCGAGGCACGTGACGCGTACCTGAGCGTGATCTCCGAAATCTCACGTGTCCGAGCGCTGGCGCAGGCCGTCGAGTCGTCCAGGACCGCGCTCAGAGCAACGGAAGCTGGCTTCGAGGTCGGAACGCGAACGACCGTCGACGTGTTGACGTCGCAAAACAATCTAAGGCGCGCCGAAACGACGTATGCGCGCAGCCGATACGACTACATTCTCAACGTGCTACGGCTCAAGCTTGCCGCGGGCAGTCTGTCGATCCAGGATCTCGAGGAGGTCAACGGCTGGCTCGAAGCCTCTACGACTTAGACCGAGCCGGTCAGCTGCCGCGGATCGCGTCGATGACAGCGGTCGTCGAGCGGCCCTCACGGAACGCCAAGATCCGAACTTCGCCGCCGTTGGCCAGCACCGCCTTCGCGCCGACGACCTGCTCCGCACGGTAGTCGCCGCCCTTGACGAGCACATCGGGCAGCAGCTGGCCGATGATGCCGGCAGGCGTGTCCTCACTGAACGGCACGACCCAATCGACAGCCGCAAGGCCCGACAGCACCGCCATTCGGTCCTCGAGCGGGTTGACGGGCCGACCTCGACCCTTTAGGCGCTGGACCGAGTCGTCATCGTTGACGGCGACGACGAGACGATCGCCGAGCGTCTTCGCTTCCTCGAGATAGGCAACGTGACCGGCATGCAGGATATCGAAACAGCCGTTCGTCATGACGATGCGCTCGCCACGCTCACGCGCCTGTGCGAGCAGCACCTCGAGCTCCGCGGCGCTGACGAGCCCACGCCCGCCCGTGCCGCGCCGGTGCAGCGCGAGCCGCAACTCCGTCGGTCTCAGGTTTGCGACGCCGATCTTGCCGACGACGAGCCCTGCACCGAGGTTGGCGAGCGCCGCGGCGGACTCTGGTGCAAGACCGCTGCCGAGACCCGCCGCCATCAGAGCGATAACCGTATCGCCTGCACCGGTGACGTCGAATACCTCATGGGATTCAACACCCAGTGTGACGGGCGGCTCGCCTCGCGTGAACAGCGTCATGCCCTCGTCACCGCGAGTCACGAGCAAGAGCTCGAGCTCGAGCGTCTCGCACATCGTCTGGCCTAGCTTTTCGAGTTCGGCCTCTGTGCGCCATGTGCCGGCGACAGCCTCGAATTCACTGCGATTCGGTGTGATCAGGCTCGCACCCCGGTACGGGTCGAAGTCAGTGCCTTTTGGATCGACGAGAACACGCCGGCCGTTGCGCTTGCAGCAGGCAATCAGCGCGCGGACTTCGCTGAGCGTCCCCTTGCCATAGTCGGATAGCACGACGATGTCGTGCGCCTCGATCAGCGGGGTGCAATGCTCTGCGAATGCCGAGCCAGCACTCGTCAACGACTCCTCGAAGTCGAGCCGAATGAGTTGCTGATTACGCGATAGCACGCGCAGCTTATGAATCGTCGGCCGGTCAGCCGACTCGAGAAAGCGGCAATCGACGGCGCCGGCGCTCAAGAGCTCAGTGAGCGCCTGACCACGTGCATCGGCGCCGATGCATGCGGCAAGACTGACCTGCGCACCGAGTGTGGCCAGGTTCAGCGCAACGTTGGCCGCGCCGCCGGGCCGCTGCTCTATTTTTTGCGTCTTGACGACCGGTACCGGGGCCTCGGGGGAGATTCGCTCGGTCGCGCCGAACCAATACTCATCGAGCATGGCATCGCCGGCCACGAGAACCTTGAGCGTCGTGAAATCCGGTATCGTGAGTGTCACAAGAACCTAATTCTAACGCGTTTTAGAGCGGCTCGAGCCAGATAAAAAAAGGTCCGCCCCCGATCATGACTGATCTAAGGAGCGGACCAACGGCGGACTGGTATGAACGCGTCGGCCTAGCCAGGGTTGTCAGTTCCCAGGCACTAGCCGCACTTCGAGTAACCGCAGTTCAAGCAAGTCATACATCCATCGAGCATGACGGCGGCGGCTGTGCTGCATTTGCCGCATAGCTGCGCTCCCTCGGGAAAATTCTGTTCGGCGAAGGCATCCTGCTGACTGCCACGCGCCTCGAATTCCGCGCGCTTGTCTGAGAGAAAGCTCTGGTGGTCGTCACTCAGACGTATCGGCTTCAGCAGCCCGATCTGTATGAGATGCTTCTCCACGATGTGGCCAAGCTCGGCAATGATCGATGCCATGAACTTGCCGCCCGGCTGCCAATACCCGCCACGCGGGTCGAATACGGCCTTGAGCTCGTCGACGAGGAACGTAACGTCGCCGCCCTTGCGAAAGACCGCCGACATGATGCGCGTGAGCGCCACAATCCATTGGTAATGATCGAGATTCTTCGAGTTGATGAAGATCTCGAAGGGCCGGCGCTGCTCGTGCGCAGTCCCCTCGTTGAGGATGATGTCGTTGATCGTCACGTACATCGCATGATCTGACACAGGTGTTTTGACTTTGTACGTCGAACCGATAAGCATCTCCGGGCGCTCGAGTTTCTCGTGCATCCGGATGACTTTGGTCTCCTCGATAGGCGTCTCCGCCACGGTCGCGGTAACAGGCTGCGAAGCGGCCTCGTCCACGGCAACGCTGTATTTGACGATCTTGCCTTCCATTCTTATACGTGCCATCTGCTTTATCTCTTGAAATGTCTCGGTGCGATCGCCCTGCCA
>JAOTTJ010000279.1 GCA_029864465.1 Gammaproteobacteria bacterium
CGTGTAAACGCCCGGCGTGGCCGGAACACCGAAGTCCGTCTCGCCACCCCAGCGGAACCGATTCAGGCCCTCCGGCTGCGCACCGAGGTCGATCTCACGCACGATCTGACCGCTCGAATCCTGCACACGGATCCGCAGCGCGGTCGTCGACGCATCGAGCTCTACGGCGCCGGTCACCTCACCGTTCTGCCCGAGCGTGCCGACATCTGTCGGTGCGAGCACCGAGCGTCCGACAAGGGCTGCACCCTGAAGCGCCTGGTTGGAGACGATCGACGATGACAGTGAGGCGAACGAGGAATTGAGCTCGCCGAGGCTTTGCACGGAGCTGAACTGTGCGATCTGGCTCAAGAACTCACCGCTCTCGAGCGGCTTGAAGGGATCCTGATTCTTGAGCTGGGTAAGCATGAGCTCGAAGAACTCCTGCTGGCCGAGGTCACCTGCCGGCGCCGCATTGGCGTTGGGCAACTGCAACCCGCCCAGGTCCATCAATCCATCAACGGGAATAGGCATGAGTGGCTCCTAACCTTGACCCAGAGTTAACGTGCGCATCATCAAATCCTTATGAGTATTGATGACCTCGAGATTGCTCTGATAGGAGCGCGAAGCAGAAATCATATTGGCCATCTCTTCGACGGGATTGACGTTTGCCGCGTAGACCATGCCGTCGGCATTGGCCTGCGGGTGGCCCGGGTCATAGCGCTCGATCGGCGCTGCCGAGCTCTCGAGAATGCCCAGGACTTCGACACCGGCACCATTCATGTGCGATGCGAACGACATCTCACGTGATCTGAAGACCGGATGGCGCGCGCTGTAGACACCCTGCGGATCGCCGGCCACGTTCTGCGAGTTGGCAAGATTGCTCGCGGTCAGGTTAAGCCGCAGCGACTGAGCGCTGAGCCCCGAGCCCGCGATGTCGAATATGCTGAACATCATCTGCCTCCGATAGCCATACGCAACGTCGAGATTCTCCCGCTCAGAAATCTCAGACTCGCTTGATAGGCGATCGAGTTCTCGGCAAAGCGAGCGAACTCCAGGTCGGCCTCGACGGTGTTGCCGTCACGCGCCGGTTGAAACGGGTTGCGGTAAGCAAGCGCGGGCCGCTGCGCAGAGCTCGTTTGGATATGCCGGGCGTGCGTGGCCTGAAGCCCCTGGCCCTGCCCGGTGGCTGCACCCGACAGGGTGGCCGAAAAATCGAAGTCGCGCGCCTTGAAGCCTGGCGTATCTGCATTGGCCAGATTCGTCGCGAGAACCTCGGTCCGGTGAGCGCGCAGATTCAGCGCTTGCTCGTGAACTCCGAATATCGACTGACCAAACATCGTTATGACTCGCCTCCACAGTGTGCTCTGAGGCTCTGTAGCAACATCTGTGCCAACGGTGCGAAGCCCGCATGCGAACAGCCACAGAGGCAGCAGATGCGGCAAAGCTCGACCGCCCGGGCGAGTGGGCGGCCAGCCGTTGCCGGTTCGGCTACGGCCTTCGGCTAGCGGCCGCCACGCGCGGTCTCTGAGTCGTGGCATGTGTCTTGCATCTTCATGAGGGATGGACAGACGGCTCAGGTGTTGAGATGCCAGCGATGCGACGCTACCTGTTGGCACTATGCTGCCTGACGCTCGGCGGGCAAGGCCTGGCGGCACAATGGCAGGATCCGGGCGCGATCCGCGCCGCGGCCGAGGCATTCGCGAGCCAGAGCCTGGCGGGCTTTAGCAGCGTCAAAATCTCGGCGTCGAGCGTCGACGACCGAATTCGTTTGCCTAGTTGCGGCGCGCCTCTCCAGGCGTCGGCGCCGCGTGGCCTGTCCGGCGGCCAGGGCATTGTCGCCGTGAGTTGTGCCGCACCGAAGCCATGGCAGTTATTCGTCCCGGTCCGCGCCACCTATCTTGTGGGCGCGCTCGTCGCGCGCCACAGCCTGCGCCGCGGACAACTGCTCATAGCCTCCGATCTTCGCATCGAGCAACGCGAGTCCAGCGGGTTACCGGCGAGTTACCTGACCCGGCCCGAGGAGGCGATCGGCCTAACGTTGCGGCGAGCCGTACCGGGTGGCGCAGTTCTGAACCCAGCGACCCTCGAGGCACCGCGAGCCGTTCGCCGGGGCGACCTCGTGACGCTGATCGCCGGTAGTGGGGGCGTGGTGGTCAAGTCGGAAGGGCATGCCATCGAGGACGGCACACTCCATGAGCGTGTGCGCGTCAGAACCCGCAGTGGACGGATCGTCGAGGGCACGGCAGGTCCCGACAACCAGGTCTTCATGGGCGTAGCGGCCCGCCAGATACGTCGGAATCAAGCCGACCAGGGCTAAAGTTTTGGGGTATCTGGGCGATAAGAGAGGATATGGCGTAAGATACGCCGCGGAGAGATGACATAATGGCAGACAAGATCAATGGCCAAGGCTTTCGGTCGATCGATGCGGCCGGTAAGAGCCGTCGCCCCAGCCAAACTGAGAGCACATCTCAATCCGCAAACTCTCAGTCCGGAGCGGCAGCAGCCCCGGCCGATACCGTCAGCCTGACATCCTCGGCCCAGCTCCTGCAGAAGCTCGAGGAGATCCTCGCGGCCGCCCCGGCATCTGATACCAAGCGAATTGCAGCCCTCAAGGAAGCCATCGATTCGGGCGCCTACGAGATCGACGCCGCCACAATCGCCGAGCGCCTCCTGCGCATGGAGCAGGATCTCAGCTAAGGGGTCGGGATGAGCGCCTCACCGACAGCGCACGACCAGGCAGACATGCAGCGCGTTCTGCGTGAGCAGGTCGGCTCCGCCGAGTCGATGCTCGAGATTCTCGATCAGGAATACCAGGCGCTGCTCGACGGCGACACCGAAAGCCTCAACCGGGCAGGCGCGGAGAAGGCACGCGTCATCGAGGATCTCGAAACGCTCGAATGCGCGCGCCAGGATCTAGCCAGGGCGGCGCAGCTAGACGCGGAAGACACGCCCCATTCAAGCTGGTCAGAAGTGCTTGATCTCATCAAACAATGCCGCGAGCGCAATCAGCGTAACGGTGCCCTGGCCAATGCACGTCGGGAACAGGTGCTGCTGGTGCTAAATGTGCTCCGCGGCAGCGACGACAGCGTCTACGATGAAAGTGGCGCGGTCGCACGCGGCGTCGGTGCCCGAGCGCTCGGCGAGGCCTGAGTCCGACACCTCATTAGTTTCGCTGCGCGGCGTGTTGGCCGTTGCGGTGCACGCCTCAGCTTGGCTGCGCTCTGCTCCATGGTCCTCGCAGTATCGCAGTCTCGGATACGTCCTCTGCGCGCACGGCAACTCGCGCTCGCTCCGGCGCGCCGCTGCTCAACGCCTCGGTAACCTCATCGAGCAGACTATCCTCGGAGCGTCCAGGATGAGCCTGCAAATAGGCGATTGCGACGCTGACGGTCAGACTGCCTTTCGCCTCGGGTTCCTCGTTCGGTATATCCAGCAGCGCCACTTCCGAGCGTACACGCCCTGCCACAGTCTCGATGAATTCCGCCTCTGGATCAAAGAGCGCGAGAGCGATGCGCGTATCGTCGAAACGGGCCGCACGGTCGAGCGGGCGCCGCGCGCAGCTCATGACCGCGTGCGCGACCCGGCGCAACGCGTTGTCGGCCACGAGTTGACCATAGCGTCGCGTAAATGCCTCGAAAAAATCGATTTCCACGAGCATGACCGCAGCGCTTTTCGACTCCCGCTGCGCCTGTCGCCAGATACTGCGTAGGTGCGTATCGAAAACCTGTCGATTCGGGATTCCCGTATCCGAATCCGTGCCGACGACGAGACTGATGACCTCGCGTTCGAGGAATACGGCGCGCGAAACGCGCTCCATTCTGAAGCTCGCAACCGCACCGATAATATTCGCGAACGTGAGCAGCACAGGACCATACGCGGTCGCCGGCGTGCTATCTCCGGTGCGAAACAGAAACACCGCAAACAGAATGGCGCTCGCCGACAGCAATGCTGGCGCCAAACCGAGGCCGAGCAGCAGGTAGAGATACAGCGTGACCGCGAGCGCCTCCCACAGAACGCCGCCGCCCGGGCCCAGGTCCTGTGTGAGCCAGACGAGCACGACCGTAGCTGCCGCCCAGACACCCGCGGTGATATTGCGCAGCCGCGCCGCGAATCGGATGAGATGGCCCGGATACGTAGCCAGCAGACTCAGGGCCAGGAGCGGCGCCACGAGGCCGAGCCGAATGACATTGGTCTGCAGGGCGAGCTCTGCCGGTAGCGCACGCCCGTCGAGCATGCTCAACACACCGACGAGCAGCAGCGCGAGCCAGAGAGGCAATCTGACGATACTGGGCGTGCGGTCCGCCTGTCCGCGCCGGAACTCGGCCTCGAGCGGATCCGCAAACCTCATGGACGATAAATCCGAGCTCAGAACGCGTTTGGGGTGACTCGTCATTCGTCATAAACCTTGGAAGCTATGTCCGACTATGTCGGCCGTTTCGCCGCGGTCTTGAGTCCCGCAACTCCCCGCGCAGCGGAGTTTCTTTACATAATCGGTGCCTACGATTCGACAACGGCGGGAACTGTGACGCCGGTCCGCATGCTGCCCCGCTTGGCACTAAAGAAACGGCGCCGCATGCCGACAATTCAT
>JAOTTJ010000280.1 GCA_029864465.1 Gammaproteobacteria bacterium
GCGGCGCGGATATTTACGATCCTCTATATGGCCTTCTTCATATTGATGCCGATTTACACGAGCCCGGCTATCGAGAAGACCAAGCCGGTTCCGACGCGGGTGAGATGATGACGAGTAGGCTCGCAAAACTTAAGCTAGCTCTGGCGTTCCTGGGGCTCTCGCTCGGCATGACCGCGGCGGCCCAGCATGGAGCTGAAGGGCTCGACCCGGCTCACAATGACGTCGGCGATGTCGCCTCGCTGCAGCGCGGTGCGATGTACGTGGTGAACTATTGCCTCGGCTGTCACTCGGCCGAGTACGTTCGGTACAACCGTGTCGGTGCCGATCTCGGTTTGACCGAAGATCAGCTCGTCGAGAACCTCATGTTCGCGGGTGGGCGGCCGTTCGACACGATGCACAACGCGATGCTCGAAGCGGATGCCGTGCGCTGGTTCGGGGTTGCACCGCCGGACCTGTCATTGATCGCACGTAGTCGAGGCACGGATTACATCTACAATTTTCTGCGTGGATTCTACGCAGACGAATCGACGCCCTCGGGCGCAAACAACGTCGTGCTCGCAAACACCGCGATGCCTCACGTGCTCTGGGAGCTGCAGGGCGTGCGCCGTCTCGTTCACGAAGAGGCCGAAGAAGGCTTGGAAAGCGCTGAGCACTTCGAGGTCGTCCGGCCCGGCACCCTCAGCGAGGCCGAATTCGATGATGTCGCTCGAGACATCGTGAACTTTCTCGATTACATTGGCGAGCCGATGCAACTGGAGCGCCGGGCTTTAGGCCTGAAGGTAATTGCATTCCTGCTTCTCTTCTTGGTGATCTCCTATATGCTCAAGCGGGAGATTTGGAAGGACGTGCACTAGCGTTCCATCACCACACTATGCGACTCATCTCGTCCAGGAGCTATTTAAATGGCGGTCATCACTAGCCGTCGCTCAGTTATGACTCTATTCTCCAAACCGACTGATATCTGGAGCCATCGGACTCGGCTCGTCCTCGCTGAGAAGAACATTAACATCGACATCGTCGATGTCGATGAAGGTAATCTTCCAGAGGATCTGCTGGATCTGAATCCATACAACAGTATCCCGACGCTCGTGGATCGAGATCTCGTGCTTTATGACTCTCGGGTCATCATCGAGTATCTGGACGAACGCTTTCCACACCCGCCTCTAATGCCCGTCGACCCAGTGACGCGTGCACAGTTCCGGCTCGCCTTATATCGGATCGAGCATGACTGGTACGCGCTGGCCGAGGAGATCGAGGCAGGCGCGGATCGCAAGCCGGTAACGCGTGCACGTAAGGATCTTCAGGACAGCATTGTCTCGAGCGTCGAGATCTTTGCGACGAAACGGTTTTTCCTGAGCGATGAATTTTCACTTGTCGATAGCAGCATTGCGCCGATCTTGTGGCGCCTACCGATCTACGGGATCGAGCTACCTTCCCAGGCCAAGTCGATACATCGCTACATGGACGAGGTCTTCAGCCGACCGTCGTTCCAGGCGAGCCTGACCGAGCTCGAGCAGGAGATGCGGCAGTAGGTCCATGGCCGAGATAGGGCCCAAACGACCTTATCTGCTTCGTGCTATGCACGAGTGGATGATCGACAATCTGTTGACACCGCATATCGTCGTGGATGCGACGGCTCCTGGTGTCGACGTGCCGCAGCAGCACGTCGCTGAGGGTAAGATCATTCTCAACGTCAGCTATTCGGCAACGGACGGTCTCGATCTCCATAGTGAGCCGATTCGGTTCAGTACGCGCTTCAGCGGTGTCAGCTATGACATCGCCGTACCTGTCCTGGCCGTGTTGGGTATCTACGCGCATGAGACCGGCCAAGGCATGATTTTCACGGAAGAGGAATCGCTGTCCGGAACCGACGACCCTGATGTCGAATCCGACAGCGTGCCCGCCAAGGGCAAGCCCGAGCTCAAAGTCGTCAAGTAGCCGCCGCGCCGTCAGTGGACGCGCTTTGGGCCTGTCGGGTGGGTGCCCGCTCGCTACGCTCCGCCCGAATCGCGAATCGCTCTAGTCGAGCAAGCGGGGCCGGCTCGACGCGACATTGATTAGCTGCCCTCGCCCTGCGCCGGCGGGAGATTTTCGTCTTTCGGAGTTAAGCGCCGAGGATGGTCGCGTCGATCAGATCGCACAAGCAATGGATCACGACGATGTGCGTTTCTTGAATTCGACAGGTTCGCTTGGACGGTACGCGAATCTCGATATCGGTCGGCCCGAGAGACTCGGCGATCGAACCTCCGCTGCCGCCGGTCAACGCAACGACCGTCAGGCCGCGGTCGTGGGCCGCCGTCACTGCGCGTAGGACGTTCTGGGAGTTCCCGGAAGTCGAGATCGCGAGCAGCACGTCGCCGGATTGTCCGAGCGCACGCACCTGCTTGGCGAAGATTTCCTCGAAGCTGTAATCGTTGGCGACGGCCGTCAGGGTCGAGGTGTCCGTCGTAAGCGCCACGGCGGGTAAACCCGGGCGCTCCATCTCGAAGCGGCCGAGCAGCTCGCCGGAGAAATGTTGCGCATCGGCGGCTGAGCCGCCGTTGCCGCAGCTCAATATTTTGGCGTCGCGAACGAGCGCCGTGGCCATGAGCTCGGCCGCGCGTACGATCTCGGGTGCGAGCGCTTCAGCTGCCTGCTTGACCTCGCGGCTTTCTCTAAAGTGCGCTAATACTCGATCGTGCATATCGCCCGTGCTATGGATCAGCTTGGTGGGCCGTCACTCTGCCCTGAAACCGACGGGCCTTCAAGCATCGACACGCCTACGAGGCTGACTCAGCATCGAATGCGTCCTTGATCCATTCGTAACGGGCCTGCGCCGAGTCGATGTTTTCGATGGCGATCACGTCGAAGCGCACCGGCCTCTCGCTCCACTCCGGGCGCTGCATCAGCAGATGACGCGCCGTGCGGATGAGCTTGCGGCGCTTCCTCGTATCGACGCTCTCGAGCGCTCTCGCTATGCCGCCGCCGCGGGCTCGGACCTCGACGATCACGAGGGTTCGCGCATCGACGCACACGAGATCGATCTCGCCGAAACGGCATTGGTAACCCATCTCGAGCGTCTTGACGCCGCGGCGACGCAGATACGCGCTGGCACGTTTCTCCCAGACTCGCCCCGCCTGTCGCCGGTTCATCTGGCTTCGACAGGCTGTCGTCAGGCTAGCGCAGCGAAAGAATCTGATCGTCGACGGCTGCCTCCTGGCTCTGTTCCTCAGGCACCAACATCGCCGGCACGCCGTTGCGGAACTGGGCAATCGGTAGACGTCGGCGCACGCGCCCGTCAGTGTCGATCGAGAGTTCGCCAGACATGCCTGGTAATGAGACAAAGCCTGCGCCTGGGTTGAAGAGCAGCGGCAGCATTCGGTAGGCGTCAAAGCCGAGCCCGTAGAGCCGCAGCCAGCGGGTCGTCCGCTGCGGCCAGTAGCGCAGCAACGAATCCCTGAGCGCATCGCTGCTGGCATCGGGGGCGAGCAGCCATGGAATATCCGCAAAGATCACGCCGTTGAGGTCGGGATCACTGCCGCGCGCCGCCGCCTCGTAGATCTCAGATGTTGCATAGGTCGGCAAGTCGCCTGCGAAATGAAAGCGGAACTGTGGCGCGAGCAGACGAGCTGCGCCCGGGTCGGCCGCGAAGAAGATCATGTCGACGTCTTGGCGTCGGCGTGGCTCGAACTCGATCGGTAGCCCCAGGTTTGCCGCGAGTCGCTGATGACGCTGGTTGCTATCGGCCAGATTCAGCAGCGTCGTGATCGCGAGTGAAAAATCCTGGGTGCTCGAATCGTACGCGCGCGACTCGAGCAGCCGCCCGCCCAAGGCTTCGAATTCGGTCTTAAAGCTCTGAAAGACCCGCAGGCCCCACTCGCTGTTCGGAAACAAGGCGACAGCGGTTTCTGCGCCATTGGCCACGGCATGGCGTACTGCCTCGGCCGCCTCATCCTCGGGTGCGAGTCCGAACTGGTAGAAGTTCGGCGGCAGCAGCTGCTGGGTATCGACCGTGTTCAGCGCGAGTGTAGGAATCAGGCCCGTGTTGGCAGCAATTTGTTCGACGTCGGCCTTGAGCAGCGGCCCGACGATGAATTCTGCACCGTCGAGCTGCGCCTGTAGGTAGGCTTGCTGGCTGCCCAGCTCATCGGTGTCGTAGACGCGTAGCCGCATGGCCGCACCCGAGGGATTTTGCAGGTACGCGGCAATGAACCCGTCGCGAACGGCCGCGGCGGGCTGCGGCAAGCTCGACAGCGGTAGCAGCAGAGCGACCTGTGCGGGATAGATCTGTGCGAGCCGATCCTGCTCGCGCAGCGCCGGCAAAAGAAATCGGCCGGCAGGATGACGCGGGTAGGCCACAAGCCACCGGTCGAGTCCCTGAGCGAGCGAGAATGGGTCGCTGCGAGTGGCAACGGCGACCGGCGCTAGCGCTAGCCAGCCGTCGATGACGGGATCGCGTGTTGCGATGACCGGTCGGACGAAGGTCTGAGCCTGCAGGCCGCTCCAAATCAGCTCGTGGTTCGCGAGTATTTCCGCATCGG
>JAOTTJ010000281.1 GCA_029864465.1 Gammaproteobacteria bacterium
TTTGCAGGCTTCACGCGCAGTGGATCGGCCAGTCCGTTTGTCGATAGCGCCGCAGTCGTGCAGGCCGCCTTTTCGCCCGAGGTGCTCGAGCAGGGTGAGAACAGTGGGCCCGTCGAACTAGCTGATGATCACGTGCTCGTGCTGCGCGTCGCGGCGCATCATCCTCCCGAGGCACAGTCTTTCGAGGCTGTCAGGGAAGACGTCGAGCAGGCGCTCATTCGCGCCGAAGCCGAGCGTTTGGCGGCGGATGCCGCGCAAGCGTTCATCGAGGCATTCGATGATCAGGCAGACCTCGAGGCGCTCGCGGTGTCACTCGGGGGCGAATGGAACGCACCTGCCTGGATCCAGCGCGCGGATAGCACGCTGCCGACGCAGCTCGTCGCGACCGCGTTTCGGCTCGGCAAGCCCGCAGCCGGTGAGCCGATAGTCGAGCCGGTGCCATTGGCGAGCGGTGACTTTGCCGTGCTGATGCTCGCGAACGTCGAGCCCGGAGACATGGAGGCCGTTACTGACGAAGAGCGTGATGCGGCCGCCACTCAGCTAACCGAACAAGCTGCGATGTTCGAGCTCACGGGCTACGCCGGTGAGATCCGGGATGCCGCGACGGTACGCATTCCGGACCAGGTGCTGAACCCCATCTTTTAGAAGGTCGAACCGAGGTTCTGCCGAAAACGTCGGTTCGACGGCGTTAACCCTGCGGCTAGCCGAGCTCCATGCCGACGATGCTGTAGCCGGCATCGACGTATAGAACCTGCCCCGTCACGCCCGCGGCGAGATCGGAGCTTAGAAACGCAGCGGCGTTGCCGACATCCTCGATGGTTACGTTGCGTTTCAAGGGCGCAGTCTCTTCGACTTTCTCGAGCATCTGTCGCATGCCCTTGATGCCCGATGCCGCAAGCGTGCGAATCGGTCCGGCAGAGATCGCATTGACTCGGATGCCGTCCGGCCCGAGATCGTAGGCCATGAAGCGCGTATTGGCTTCGAGGCTTGCCTTGGCGAGACCCATGACGTTGTAACTCGGCATTGCCCTGATTGCACCGAGATAGGTCAACGTCAACAGCGAGGCTTGGCGATCCGCCAGCAGCGGGCGCGCGGCTTTCGCGAGCGCCGCGAAGCTGTAGCTGGAGATGTCGTGAGCGATTCGAAATCCCTCCCGGTTGACGGCATCGAGGTAGCGGCCCTCTAGCTGGTCCGCGGGTGCGTAGGCTACTGAATGAATGAGGATGTCGAAGCCGTCCCAGCGTTTTGCAATGCCGCCGCAAAACGAGTCGATTTGCGCATCGTCGGAGACGTCCATAGGTAGCACGATGTCGCTGTCGAGCTCGGCAGCCATTTTCTCGACGCGGCCCTGAAGCTTCTCGCTCTGATAGTTGAAAGCGAGCTCCGCGCCTTGCGCTCTGAGCGCTTGGGCGATGCCCCAAGCTATCGAGCGGTTGCTCGCAAGACCGACGATGACGGCGCGTTTGCCTGCAAGAAATCCCATTTCGTTATCCTTGGCTTGGAGTCTCTCGAATCCCGACTAGGCGCGAGCTTACATCATGGCTGCGATGTGCGCGCGGATCGCCCCGCGGCACGAGATAGGTTCTAGGTGGACTGCTCGGTGACGTCGACGTAGACGGTGAGCTGCTGTCCGGGCTGCAGATAACGGCTGGCGGACAGGCTGTTGTTCCACTGCAAGAGATCCCCGACGCTGACCCTGAACCGAGTCGAGATGCGCGACAAAGAGTCACCCCGGCGTACCGTGTAGGTCAGTCGGCGGATGCGGTTCGAGTTGGCTGCGGGTGCGCCGACGGCCTGTGTCGACCAGACGACGAGCTCGCGGCCGACGCTCAGCACATCTCCGGGCGCCATTGCATTCCAGCTCGCGAGATCGCGCGTCGCCACGCCGTAGCGGCGTGCGATTGCCCAGAGCGATTCACCGGGTTGCACGGCGTGCTCGTAACGTTGTCCCGAACGTGCCTGGGCCTGACGGCGCTCGGTGCGCGCCTCGACGCTCTGCGTGTAGGCGCTAAGACTCTTGACGGCGTGCGGGACCATGAGGTGTTGCCCCGCGCGTATCGTGTTGCCGTTCAGGCCGTTGACCTCGCGAAGCACTTCGGGTGTCGTACCGTACCGCTGCGCGATTCGAATCAAACTCTGACCTGGCTCGATTTGGTGACGTGTCCACTCGACGCGCTCACGCTCACCGAGCCGAGCCAGCCCGCTAACGAAGCCCAACGTGCTCGCGACGGGCACGAGCAAGCGGTGTGGGCCGTCCGGATCCGTCGCCCAGCGGTTGACGCCAGGGTTGAGCTCGTAGAGTCGATCGGTGCTGATTTCAGCGAGCTCCGCCGCCAGCGCAACGTCGATCTGCCCGCCCGTGCCGATGACCGTGAAATGGGGCTCGTCCGGGATCTCGGGAAGCCCGATGCCGTGCTCGGCCGGATCGGCGACGAGGGTCGCAATCGCGAGTAACCTCGGAACATAGGTGCGCGTCTCACGTGGCAGATCAGCTCGAATGCTCCAGAAATCCGTTCCCGTTCCGGCCTCGCGCGCCCGGCGCAGCGCGCGCGCGACGTTACCTTCGCCGGAGTTATAGCCGGCCACGGCGAGCAGCCAGTCGCCGTCGAACTGCTTATGCAGCGCTTGCAGATAGTCCAGCGCCGCGCGGGTGGATTCGATGACGTCGCGGCGGCCGTCGTACCACCAGTTTTGCCGGAGCCCGAGCCGCCGGCCTGTGCCTGGAATGATCTGCCAGAGCCCGGCCGCACGACCGTGCGAATAAGCAAACGGATCAAAGGCGCTCTCGACGACCGGTAACAGGGCGAGCTCGAGCGGCATGCCGCGATCCTCGAGCTCGGTAGCGATGTGGTAGAGATACCGTTCGGCGCGGGAAAAGACGCGTCCGAGGTACTCCGGATGACCCGCGTACCACGCGAGCTCACGTTCCACGGCGGGGTCTTGATGGCGCTCGAGCGCAAACTGTGTGCGCAGCCGACCGATAAGATCCAGCGGTGGCGGGGGTACGGGTGGCTCGAGTGCTGCCGTTCTGCCGGCCGCGAGCCAGGCAGGGTCGGCCGCACAGAGCGCAGGGCGCTCGATCGGCGCCCCGTTGACGCTGCTCGCGACGGGCTCGCTCGCCGGCAGGTCGGCCGCTGGCTCGATGCCGAGGTGACTGCAGGCCGTCAGGACCACGGTCGCGCAGGCAAGCAGAGCGGGGCCCAGGCTTGACCGGGAGGTGCGCTCGGGCGCATGCGTACGTTCGTTCTTCTTGATCATCTGCGCTGGTGGAGATATGCAGCCCACTATCCTACGGATTGACCGTCCGAGTGCCAAGGGACCAGCTCGCAAATCTCGCGATGCGGGTGCTGCGCACAGCGCCGAATGACGACCCAATCGGCGTTTCCGGGCACTTTTTCGTTGACTGGGCAGGGTGGCTGCGACACAGTGACGGGCGTGGATTCCCACGATTCCAGACCGTCGAACGCGTGGTTCGATACGCCTTTGGGCAGGCGTTGCCTGGCTGCCGAGCAGCGCCTCGTGCGCCGAACGCTCGAGACCGTATTCGGCGAGCAATTGCTGCAAATCGGTGCCTGGGGACCGGCCGACTCGTTTTTGCGCTTTGCGCGTACCCAGCGGCGCTCTCTGATCGACTGGCACCAAGACACCGACGCGGATCTGATCACGGATCCGGGGAGGCTGGCTATCGCGAGTGACAGCGTCGATGCTGTGCTGTTGCCGCACACGCTGGAGCTGACAGACTCCCCGCACGCGCTCTTGCGCGAGGTTGATCGCATCCTGCGTGCCGACGGTCATCTCGTTACGTTGAGCTTCAAGCCCGGCGGGCTCTGGGGATTGCGCCACGCGCTCTCGCCGCGCGGCTTCCCGGCCGGACAGCGGCGCATGATTGGCGAGAGAAGGCTGCGCGACTGGCTCGAGCTGCTGCATTACGATGTTGGACGCCGGCAGCGTTACTGCCACGGCCTGCCGATCGAGCGGTCGCGCCGTTTCGGGCGTCTGCCCGAAGACAGCTCCATCGGACGCTGGATCCCGATATTGAGCGCGGGATTTCTACTCAAGGCACGCAAGTGCGTGCATCCGCTGACGCCGATCCGGCCGGCTTGGCCGACGCCCCGGCTCAAGGCAGTGGGCGGACTTGTCGAGCCCAGCGCGCGCACGTCCGAGTCTCGTCTACGGCAATGAAGCGCGTCGAGGCTTTCACTGACGGGGCATGCCGCGGCAACCCTGGCCCTGGAGGTTGGGGTGCGATCCTGCGTTACGGCGAGACCGAGCGCGAGCTAAGCGGTGGTGAGGCCGACACGACGAACAACCGAATGGAGCTGACCGCGGCCATACGCGCGCTGGAGGCGCTCTCACAGCGGTGCTCGGTCGATCTGTATACAGACTCGGTCTACGTCAGGAGTGGGATCATGGAGTGGCTGCCGAGATGGGAGGCGCGTGGCTGGCGCACGGCCAATCGGAAGCCCGTCAAGAACCAGGATCTCTGGCGCCGCCTGGCCGAGGCCGTT
>JAOTTJ010000282.1 GCA_029864465.1 Gammaproteobacteria bacterium
CTTGCGGAATATCAGTGCTAAACCTCGGTAATGTCTCGTTGAGAAAATCACACCTAGGCGTGATTCTCGTCGTAGTCAGCCTCTGGGTCGGCAGCGCTGCGAGTCAGGAACGCGTCGACGCAGGCAGTATTGCACAGGCGTTTCGTAACGGTCGCTTCGATCTGGGGCTGCAGTACCGTTACGAGCACGTCGACCAGGATGGATTCGACCGGAACGCAAACGCGTCCGTGCTGCGAACACGTCTGACGTTCGACACCGCACCTTTGCGCGGCTTCTCGCTGACGCTCGAAGTTGACGACTTGCGAGCGATCGGTGCGGACGGTTTCAACAGCACGCGCAACGGCAAGACCGAGTACCCGGTGGTTGCCGACTCGACTGCGGTCGACCTGAATCGGCTGTCAATCCGTCACAGCTCTCCGACCGGGCTTACGGTCGTGCTCGGCCGTCAGCAACTGGCCGCCTCGAGCCGCCGATATGTGGGCAGCCTCAATTGGCGGTTGAACGAGCAGACCTTCGACGCGATCTCGGCCCGACGCCGCTTCGCCAACGGAATCGAGGCCAGCTACAGCTATGTCGCGAACGTCAATCGGGTCTTCGGGCCGAAGGTCGGTAGCCCGCCGGCGGATCTTCGCGGCGCCACTCACCTGATCCATGTCAACCGCAGACTCGAAGGCGGTGCGCGGCTCTGGGGGTACGGTTATTTCCTCGATTTCGACACGGCTACGGATATTTCGACGGCGACGGTCGGCGTCCGTGTCGACGGTGCTCACCGGATCAGTGACGGACTGCGCGCGCCGTTCATCGTCGACGTCGCCCGTCAGCGCGACCATGCCGAGAACCCGTTCGATTTCTCGGTCGACTATTGGCTGCTAGAAGGCGGACTCGAGTGGACCCGCTTCAGCGTGCTCGCCGGGTTCGAGACGCTCGAGGGCACAGGCCGCACGGGAGAAGCCTTCTCGACGCCGCTGGCTGGGCTACACGGGCAAAACGGCTGGGCCGATCAATTTCTTGCGACCCCGCCGGGCGGTCTCGAGGATCGCTATGTCAAGCTTCGCCACACACTCGGCAGCGGCGCGCTCGACGTCGTCTATCACGATTATTCGGCAAGCGCGGGAAGCTCGAGCTACGGGACCGAGCTCGATGTTTCGCTCAGTTGGCCGGTTTCGGAGCATTACTCACTGTTGGTCAAGGCTGCTGACTATCGTGCCGAGGGCTTCGCGGTCGATGTCAGCAAGTTCTGGATCATGATCAGCGCGGAGTTTTGAGCGCGATCGTGTACGATCTGGGCGAGGCCGCTGCCGCGCCTATTCCGTCGGCATTCGGTCATTTGAATAAGTACTTATGCTGATTGTTCCCGGTTCTGAGTGAGCCAGAATTCGAGCGAAGACCGAACGGAGCGTGGGATACGGAGGCATCGCTAATGAAAACCTATATGAAATCAACGGTTCTGGCCCTTGGCCTGATTCTGGGGTCGGGAGTCGTGACCGCTCACCATGGCGCATCCGTGGTCTACGACCTGTCGCAGTCAATGACGATGACGGGCTCGGTAACGGATTTCCAGTTCGTGAACCCGCACGTGCTGATCTTTTTCGAGGTCGAAGCGGATGATGGCTCTAAGACCGTCTGGTCGGCCGGCCTGACGAGCCCGAACCGCCTCGCTCGCAGTGACGGTTGGTCCAAGGACATGTTCCAGCCGGGTGACACAGTGACAATTACGGGCAGTCCAGCGCGTGGTGGTGCGCCGTCGCTGTGGGTAGAGATGGTGCTCGACGGCGACGGTAAGCCGTTGCTCGGTGGGGACTAGGCGCGATGGCGATGCGATCTCTAACAGCGGCGATTGCCGCGATGGTGACGCTGGTTGCGCTGCCCGCTGGCGCACAGACGGCGGATGCCGGCGCGCACGGCGCGGACTTGAGCGGTGTTTGGACCGGGCATCGGTCGCCCGAGACACGTTCGTTCGGCGGATGGGCCTTCCATGAGGAGCTGCCGCCGATGACCGACTGGGCGATGCAGCGGTACGAGACTGCCAAGCCGACCTTTGGTCCTACCAGCGTTTCGGTCGCCGATACGAACGATCCCGTCTACGCGTGTTTCCCACCCGGGACACCGCGGATCTACTTCCATCCGTTCCCGATGGAGATCATCCAGCTGCCCGGGCGCGTGATGATGGTGTTCGAGTACGATCACCTGATCCGCCAGATCTATACGGACGGCCGCGGCCATCGTGATGATCTGGCGCCGGGATGGATGGGTGACTCGATCGGGCATTGGGAAGGCGAGACACTGGTCGTCGAGACGACGAACTTCAACGACAAGACCTGGGTTGACCGTCGCGGCGTGCCGCATAGCGAAGAGCTCAGAGTGCTCGAGCGCATCCACGTCAACGATGAGGGTTTGCTGCAGATCGACATCACGGTCGAAGATCCGGTCGCTTTCACGGAACCGTGGACGGGTCAGCGTTTTTACGAGCGCGTCGACTGGACCGTCGAGGAGTTTGTCTGCATGGACAATGTCACGTTCCTCGACTTCGAGCAGGACATTCTGCAGTTCGAAGAGTAAGTTCGTTAATCGCTGACTCCGCCGACACCGACTAGCTAACGCTGCGGGCGCCGCGAGCAATCGCGGCGCCTGTTTTCTTCGTGAGCGAGACTCGTATCTAACCCCAATTTACTCTGCACCCTGATTTCGTCGGGCGGTAGTGCTCAGCCCGCGTTACCGCGGGCGCTTCGGGTTGGACGCAGTATCGCTGCTGCAGGTGCGACGACTTGCTGCTCGAGGAGATTGAAGATGCGCCTGCGCTGTGAGCGGGCATCGCGCGTCGGGCTGCTGTCGGATGTCGTGACGACAACGAGGTCGAGCTCCGGGACGAGCACGATGAATTGACCGCCGAAGCCCCAGGCGTACGGCGTCTGGAGTCCGGCAGTGCGGCGAATCCACCAACCATAGCCGTAGTAACGCCCGGCCTCGCGGCGCGATTCCGTTCGCGGGCGCAGTGATGCCTGCACCCATTCCTGCGGCACGATTTGGCGGTCGTCGGCACGCCCGTCGTTGAGATACAGCTCGCCGAAGGCCAGCATCTGCCGCGGCGTCATCTCCATGTCGTTGCCGCCGAAGTAGATCCCCTGCGGGTCGCGCGGCCATTCGAGCAGGCGAAAGCCGAGCGGGCCGCTTAGCGTCTGCCGAGCGAACTCGAGTGTCGTTCGATCTGTCGCCGCCGTCAGGATGGCCGACAGCAGATGCGTGTTGCCCGTGCTGTATTCCATGACCGTGCCCGGCATGAGCTCGAGTGGTTGATTCAACGCAAACTCGACCCAGTTCGAGCTCAGGACCCAGGCACCGTAGTTGCGGTTGCTCGTCGTCTCGAGGCCGGCCTGCATCGTCAACAGATCCTCGATCGTAATTTCCGTCTTGCCCGCATCCGCGCCTAGCTGATCGGCGAAAAAATCGGCGATCGGTTGATCGACGCCGTTGAGATGGCCTTGGGCGATGGCGATGCCGATCAACGCCGAGATCACGCTCTTCGAGACAGATTTGATGTTGGCTGGTCGGGTCGGGCTTGCGCCGTTGAAGTATTCCTCGAGCACGACCTCGCCTGCGTGGCTCACGAGCAGGCTGTGTAGCCTCGGCAGGCTCGCGGCGCGGGCCAGGGCGGTGTCGAAGCGCAGATCGGTCGTTGCTGCACCAGTCTGCGCGGCTGCGGGCGCGCCAAGAACGGTTATGGCGCTGACCGCGACTGCAGCGAGCGCTATGAGGGAGGTCTTGATCGTCGAGGAGTTCGAGGTTGCCGGCATCGCAGATTGGGACAGTCAAATCCTGCGCCATTGTATGCCAGTCGGCAGGGCAATGACCCGTGGCGTAGTCATGGCTACGCCACGGGGCCTGAGTTAGCGGGCGCGGCGGTTGCCGCGTTCACCCGAGCGTTGTCCCCCCGAGCGTTGGCCCGATGCGCGGTTGGGCGGGGCAGCTCGCTGCGGCTGCATGCGTACGCGGTTCTGTTGCGCCCGGGGCTGGACTCGGTTCTGCTGTGGTCTCACCTGGGCCCGGGTATTGGCACCGCGGTTGGCAGCCGGTGCCCGATTAGGCATTACCTGGCGTGCCGTCGGCGGGCGTATCGGTTGCTCGCGGTTGATGCCACCGCGAGCCGAACGCTGCGCCGGTGCTCGCTGTGGTGCGGCGCTCCGACCGAGGAGTTCTGAGGAACGGCGGCCG
The DNA here is from genome assembly GCA_029864465.1 of Gammaproteobacteria bacterium. GTDB lineage: Bacteria > Pseudomonadota > Gammaproteobacteria > Steroidobacterales > Rariloculaceae > JAHEEM01. The sequence goes on from JAOTTJ010000282.1 coordinate 4,210, forward strand.
TTCGACGAGGACGTCCGCGGCATTCGCGGTGACGTCAGAGTGCCGCCGCGATTCTGGATGACGTTCCTATTCGGGGCCGCGCGAACGCTGCGCCGATCCGTGCGCAGGTCCCGTGTCGCAGACCGCGCGCCGTTGTTGCGTGCTGGGTTTGCGCGCTGTGCGACATTGCCGCTGCGGTTTGCCATCTGCCGCGCTCTATTCGAGGTGTCGCGTACCTGGTTGGGCACCTGCGTGCGACCGGCACCTGAGCCTGCAACGCGCTCCCCACTGCGGCGCACGCGGCGGTCCTCGAT
>JAOTTJ010000283.1 GCA_029864465.1 Gammaproteobacteria bacterium
GTGCTGCTCGAATTGCACCAGGCGCATGGGCTTTTCACCAAGATACCGTCAGCTGTGATCCACAACGCCCTGAAACCGGCGTTCGAAATTCGCGAGGACACAGCGCCTGTCGATCCGCGCAAGCTGTTTACCTTCGGCTTCCTCGGTCGCGTCGAGCGCTCCAAGGGCATCGAAACGCTGCTGGCTGCAGCGACCGATCTGGAGGCGCGTGGCGCGCTCTTTCGGCTGCGTATCGCCGGCCGGGCCGAGCCTGAGTATCTCGAGACTCTTCGGAAACGCTGGCCCCTGGCCAGGATCGAGTATCTGGGTTTCGTCGACGCGCCCGAGTTCTTGCGCAACGTCGATACCTTGGTCGTACCGTCTGAAGGCATGGAGGGGCTTCCTAACGGCATTCTCGAGGCGTTTTCTCAAGGTGTGCCGGTCATCGGATCCGCGACTGGTGGTATCCCGGAAGCGATCGAGCATGGTGCGACCGGCTTTGTATTTCGTCCCGGGAACATCGCGCAGCTGACCGATTACATGTCCCGGTTGCAGATGAATTCGAAGTTGCGCCGAAGTTTCGGCGCGACGGCGCTAACCAAGGCGCGCACGCACCTCGCGCCGCGGCGAGCCGCGGAGTATCTCGCGTTTCTCGACCGTATGGTCTTCTTGTCGCGAGACGAGTACGCGGCATGAACACCGAACGATACATCGGATCGCATGACGACCAGCCTTTGCGGGACCGCTTCATATTGCTGGCTGGACTGGCATTCGTCGGAATGACTGTGCTTGCGGGTCCGATTCGCATGTATCTGTCTCAGTCCGGACTCTCACCGCTTATTTATGCGCCAAACGCGTTGCTGATGCTCGCTATCGCATGGCAGCTCATCGCCGATCCGCGCGAGAATGGCTTCACCGCGTTGCATCTGATCGCGCTGCTAGTTCCCTGCTACGCACTGGCAATCGGCTTGCAGTTCATGCCACCGGTACAGGTAGCGATGGGTTTCTACGTGCTGCTGCCGTTCTGGTTCGGGCTCGCTTGCGGCTCCGTGTTGCTCGAGCGGTGGTACCTCGTCGGTCGGTTCGTGCCGCTGTGCTGGCTCGTCGTCGTGGCCGGAGTGCTCGCGAATCAGTTCATCGAATACCCTTGGGAAGGCTTTGGCTATGACCTCGGCAACCTGGACGTGGAGGGTTCGCGCCTTTGGTATGCCAACGGCGGTACGAAGCGGCTCGCCGGCTTTGCGCGCGCGTCTTTCGATGCAGCCGTCCACGTCCAGCTCGCCGGGGTCCTGCTCGTCCTGCAGATACGTGGCTCGCTTCTCAGGCTACTGGTCTGGGCCGTGACCATTGCGGCCATAGTGCCGACGACCAGCAAAGGCGTTCTATTGGCGGCTCTCGTGCTCACGCCGATCGTGCTGCTGCGCGGCGCGCTACCGGTATCGCCGTTGCGCTGCTTGCCGGCGGTAGTCGGTAGCATCGGGCTCGCGCTGCCGGTTTCGACGCTGTTCTTTACATTCAGCTCACCGCTCAAAGACCCGCTGCTTGCCAACTTGACGAACTCATTCTACGACCGACTCAACGACATGTGGCCTGAGGCATGGGCATTACTCAGCGACTACGGACATGTTCTGCTCGGCCGAGGCGTAGGCGGTATCGGCACCGCACAGAGCTATTTCGAGCCGGTGCTCTTCAACGCCGGCGACAACCTGTTTATGTACTGGTTCGTCGTCTTTGGCTGGGCCGCGCTGCCCGGATTCGCGCTGTTGCTGCTGGCAAGTCTGCGTATTCAGCCGCATAGGAACGCGGAGGAAATGCGCGTTTACTGTCTACTACTCGCCACGCTCGTTTATGGAATGATCACTAACATCGTCGAGAATGCGCTTTCTGCTCTGGTATTCGGGATGGTCGTGCGCTTGCTTCTCTCTAAACCGGCTGCGCGACGCTATGGCAATGACTTGCGCGTTAACATCAGGGCCGTCCCGATTGTCGTCGCGACAGGAGGTAACGATGTCGCGAAACGCTGATGTGTCCGAGCCTACGACCGTCTGGGTCAACGCGCGTTTCCTCGAGCGACCGGTTACCGGCGTGGAACGCGTAGCGCGAGAACTGCTTGGCGTAATCGCAACGCAGCACCTCGATGATGACGGATATTGGTTCGATGGCAATCGGCGTTTCCGCTTTCGACTGATCGCACCTGCAGCGACAAGCATGCTATCGCCGTGGCAGAACTTGCGTCTCGAGCGTGCGGGTGTACTGAATGGCCACGCTTGGGAACAACTCGACCTGCCTTTGCGGACGCGTGGTGATTGGCTCGTGAGCCTGTGCAATACCGGCCCGCTGTTGAAACGTCGTCACATCCTGTTCCTGCACGACGCGCAGCCATTCGTGATACCGGACAATTTTTCGCTGGCTTTCAGGCTCTGGTACCGGCTTCTGTTTAATGTGGCTGGCCGTTCGTCTCGTCACATTTTGGTGAACTCATTTTTCACGCGTCGTGAGCTATACCGCCACGTGGGTCTACGGACCGAGAAAATGACGCTGTGTTATCCGGGCAGCGAGCACGCATGCAGTGACGAGGTTGGCGCCAGTGAGCCGTTGCGATTCGATCTGCCTGAGCAGCCTTTCCTGTTGGCGGTTGCGAGTGCGAATCCGAACAAGAACTTCGATGCCGTCGTGCGCGCACTGCATGTGCTCGGCGCTACGGCACCACCGTGTGTCATCGTCGGGCGCACGGATCAGCGGCAGTTCGGCAACGTCATCTTTGACTCCGAGCGGGTGACGCACCTGGGTTACGTCAGTGACGAGGATCTGCTTGCGCTCTATCGGCAGGCGCTTTGTCTCGTCTTTCCATCATTCTATGAAGGCTTCGGGCTTCCGCCTCTCGAGGCCATGGCGGCTGGTTGCCCAGTGATAACGTCGCGGAGCAGTGCGATGCCCGAGATTTGCGGCACGGCAGCGGAATACTGCGACCCTCGCGATTACCGCTCGCTCGCTGGGGCAATACGGCGCGTCAGCGAATCGGCGGCACGACGAACGGCGATGATAGAAAGCGGCCTACTTCGCGCTCGAATGTTCTCGTGGCGTATGAGCGGACAGCGGGTCCTGGAGCTCATCGCAAATACGGCTACGACTAACCGCCGCGTCGCTGCGACCGAGCGAGCTGGCAAATCGGAACGACGACTGCACGTGACTGACGCGCCGTCTTTGCCGGGGTCACATACTTGGTCGGGGAGAGAGCGTCTGGACCTCCCTCCCGTGCCGCCCGAGCCCGCATCCGTCGGACGCGCCCGAGTTGCCCTCAGCGCGCTGCGACGGCGCGGCGTGTGAGCCATGAACGGTTGAACGTGGCCGCGATCCGTACGGTAGGAATTTGCGCAGTTCTCTTTTCCGGTTGCTGCGCGTTGCCGCACGCGGCCGACGTGCGCGTCATCGAGTCGGCGATGCGCGTCTATAGGGGCAAATTGAGCTTCATCGAGTCAGGAATTCAACTCGATTCCGCCTGCGTCAAGCGCGGCATGGTCGTCATGCGGGGCGCGCCGTTTTCCGCCGATACGATTCGGAAAATGCAGTTTCGTGCCGGTGAGATGGGTGCGGATACGCTGTTGATCCGCGACACGACGATCGGCCCGGTCAGCGCCGCATACGTGATTCGCATGGTGGCCTATCGGTGTTTGCGGGATAGGACGCATCCGAGTCCGGACAGTGGGCTATAAGTGATTATTTTTTAAAAATGTCGCAGACGCCGCGGACAAGATTGCAGCTCTTTGCGCGGCGGCGCGCAGCCGCCAACCCCGCAGAATCGGCGCAGCCTCAATCCAGTTTGAAGGGCCGCCCTGCGAACGAGTACTTCCGACTGTGACGCATACCACATACTCATTATCATTTTTATCATATATCCAACAAAGGAGGTAACGGTCGATGTTGGGGTGGCCCGCGAATGGCGCACTCGCGAAGCGATGTCGTCAGCGCCGGCCACACGGTCCTACCCGTCGTTGGCTACAAGCGTGCACTCAATCACGTCGAAAGGGCCTCCCCACTAGTAACTTTCACACCGCGAGGTTCCCGCGGCCAAATATGGAGATCATGATGACACCAGAGCAGACAGCCATCGTACTCGTTGGCTTCCAAAACGACTACTTCGACCGGAGCGGCATCCTCCGCTCGGTGGTCGAGGACGACGGCGGCATCGATCGGGTGCGAGCGGCGACGCTCGCGTTCTTGAGGGCAGTCGAAGACTCCCCGGTCATGATCGTCGCGACCCCCATACAGTTCACGGACGATTACTCCGAGCTGGTCGATCCGGTGGGTATCCTGAAGACGATCCGCGAGTGTGGGGCCTTCCGGCGGGAGAGGCCGGGCGGACAGACTATCCCCGAGCTGGTAGCGATGGGTCCGCGGATCCAGCACGTGCCCGGCAAACGCGGTCTGAACGCCTTCTCGAACACCGAGCTGGAGAGCGTGCTTCGCGAACGTGGGGTAACGAATATCGTCCTGGCAGGAGTCGTTACGTCGTTGTGCATCG
>JAOTTJ010000284.1 GCA_029864465.1 Gammaproteobacteria bacterium
GATCAGGAGATCTCGAGCGCTCAGGGCCACGCGGCGTTGCCCGCTGTGCGTGGATTGTCGCGACGTTGTTGCTCGCGAGCTGCGGCGGTGAGCCCGAATTCGTGACGACTTCCGAGCTGCCCATCGGCCACGAGCGCTTCGATCCGGCGTCACTGCCGCCACCGGAAGTGTTCACGTGGGGTAGCCAGCCGATATCGGCATCGCCGGCGCCTGAGGGTTGGTACCGCGAAAAAGCACAGTCCGGCGGGCTGCGCGGGGTGCGCTTCATCAAATCGCGCTCATTCGGCGAGGAGATCCGTATCGCCGAGCACTACGCGCTCGATAACCGCTCGCGTTGCGCGCAGCTCACGGCACTGCTTCGGGATTTCGAGAACCTCGATCGTCGCGATTTTCTCGGAGCCCTTCAGCGGGCGAGGTTCTATGCGCCGGATCCAATCAACTCATACGAAGAGCGCAAGGTTGCAGCGGCCAACGCAGATCTCGATGCGGCGCGAACCGCCTACCTTGCGGGCGATCTGAACGGCGCGCGTCGAGCGATCCAACAGGCGCTACGGCAAGGCTCGGACATCTTGTACAGGATCGAGGAGGTCATCGACCGTGTGATGTTCGATCCGGGTTCTTATGATTCTTTCGGCGAGGTCGAGACGATGCCACCCCAGACCGGCTACGTAGCAGAGGCGCCGAGCGTATCGGTCGACTACACGCTCGATTCGCGGGACAACGGCCATCTGTACTACGGAAGGCAGGTCTACGTGCTGGAGAACAATCACCTCTTTGTGCTGACGTTTCACGGTCTGCAGCACACCCTGCCGTTGTTCGAGGCTATTGTCGATTCGGTCTCGTTTCCGCGGGGCCAATGCGCTCGTTGATTCACGTTCTGCCCCTGTTCGCGGCTGTCTGCCTGTCCGTCAGTGTCGATGCTGCGGCCCAGACCGAACGTCACGAGCTATTGGTCGGCCGCCAACAAATTAGCCTTCAAGCACCGGCGGACTGGCAATACGTGCGCCGCGACGCCGAGCATGTCTTCAAGAATAGGAGCGAGCAGGTCCGCGTGCTCGACTCGGGGCCTCTGACTCGCGAGGGCTTCGCGCGCGAAATACGACAAGCGCGTCGTCTGTTTCTGGGTAATCAGATAGACGAGTCGATCGTTCTCTTGAATCGACTGAAGTTGCGCGCGGCCTTTCCCTCGCAGGCCCAATGGCAAGCTGTTGTGTCATCCTGGCGCAGGATCAGCCGGTCCAGCATCGGCAGCAGTCACGCCGAACGTCGCGCCGTCGAAGACGCTTACGCCGACGTGCTCAGCCAGGTCGCCGCGCTACCGACACGAGGTCTCGAGTCGCTCGCCATCGCCGCGCTCGACGCGCTCGAGCCAACGGATCGCCGAGATGTGAGAATGCAGCAGCCCGTTTCCGTCGATGGACGCGTTGGCCTGCTTGTTGAAACGTGGGATCGGCTCAGTCATGCCCACCGCACGCGCTATCTGTTCGTGCCGACCGGGGAGAGCCTTTTCGTCGTTCGGACTGAATTCGGCGACTTCGCAAAAACCGGTCCAGTCTTCGACGCGCTCGTCGCGTCCATCGAATTCCACTAGAAGAAAAAAATCGGGGTCAGCGAAAAAATCGCGGGCAGTGCAGAGTAACCTGCACTGCCCCGATTCCCGGTTTGGCCGTCCACCGGGCCGAGCGGCCGTAAGCGAACGACCTAACGAGTTACGAGCACCATCTGCTGTCGCTCGTCGGGATCCACATCGAAGCGATCCAGCGTCATGACTTTGGTCCACGCGGCGACGAAGTCGTGTACGAACTGCTCTTCGGCATCGGCGGCGGCGTAAAACTCGGCAACCGCACGCAGCTCGGAGTTGGAGCCAAAGATCAGATCGACCGGTGTGGCCGTCCACCTGGTCCGGCCCGTGGCACGGTCGCGACCGATATAGATGCCTTCCTCACTGGGAGACGGCGACCACTCGGTCGACATATCGATCAGGTTAGTGAAGAAGTCATTGCTCAATGTGCCCGAACGGTCGGTGAACACGCCGTGATCGACTCCGTCGGCATTGGCGTCGAGGACGCGCATGCCGCCGACCAGAACGGTCATCTCCGGAATGCTCAAGCCGAGCAGCGCCGCTTTTTCGACCAGCATCTCGGCCGGCGAACGGCTGTTGCCGCTGGCAAAGTAGTTACGAAAGCCATCGGCCGTCGGCTCGAGCACCGAGAACGACTCGGCATCGGTCTGCGCCTGCGTTGCATCGTTACGACCCGGAAGGAAGGGCACCTGCACGTCGACACCGGCGCGCTCGGCTGCCTGCTCGATGGCAGCGGCGCCGCCGAGCACGATCAGGTCGGCCATGGAGATACGCTTGTTGCCGCGCGCGGAGCCGTTGAAGTCTTGCTGAATGTCTTCGAGGGCGCCGAGTACGCGCGCGAGCTCATCAGGATCGTTCGCTTCCCAGTTACTCTGCGGCGCGAGGCGGATCCGCGCACCGTTGGCACCACCGCGCATGTCCGTGCCGCGATAGGAGGAAGCCGAAGCCCAGGCGGTTCGCACCAGCTCCGCGGTCGTCAGGCCCGAATCGAGGATGTTGCGCTTCAAGCTCGCGGCATCCCGTGCATTGATCAGGGTGAAGTCGACGTCAGGAATGGGGTCCTGCCAGACGAACTCGACGTCGGGAACATCGGCGCCGAGGTAGCGTGACGTCGGACCCAGGTCGCGGTGCGTCAGCTTGAACCAGGCGCGAGCGTACGCGTCTTCGAATTCCTCCGGGTTATCCAGCCAGCGCGACGTGATTTCACGATAGATCGGGTCCTCTTTCAGCGCCAGGTCGGTCGTGAACATCATCGGTGCATGGCGTTGAGATGGATCGTGGGCATCCGGCACCAAGGTCGAGGCGGCGCCGCGAGCCGGCCGCCACTGGACGGCGCCTGCAGGGCTGCGGGTCTGCTCCCACTCGTAGGTGTAGAGATTCACGAGGTAGTTATGCGTCCACTGGGCAGGAGAGAAGGTCCAGGCACCCTCGAGGCCGCTCGTGATCGTGTCGGCGCCTTTGCCGCTGCCGTAGCTGCTGATCCAGCCCAGGCCCTGGGCCTCAATGCTTCCGGCTTCCGGCTCCGGCCCGACGTAATCGGCTGGACTCGCTGCGCCGTGCGCCTTACCAAACGTATGACCGCCGGCAATCAGCGCCGCGGTCTCTTCGTCGTTCATCGCCATGCGGCCGAAGGCTTCGCGGATGGCAGCCGCAGCTGCCAGCGGATCCGGGTTACCGCCCGGGCCTTCCGGGTTCACGTAAATCAGACCCATTTGCGTGGCACCGAAAGGACGCTGCAGCTCACCGCCGGAATCGCGGCGATCGGACGCGAGCCACTCGCCTTCCGAGCCCCAGTTCACTTCTTCCGGCTCCCAGGCATCGATGCGGCCACCGGCGAACCCGAAGGTCTCAAACCCCATGGAGTCCATGGCCACGGTACCGGCAAGAATCATCAGGTCAGCCCAGGAAAGGGCGCGACCGTATTTCTGCTTGATCGGCTGGAGCAGGTAACGTGCCTTGTCCAGATTGGCGTTGTCGGGCCAGCTGTTCAGTGGCGCGAAACGCTGCGAACCGCCGTCAGCGCCGCCGCGTCCATCGATCGTGCGGTAGGTTCCGGCGCTATGCCAGGCCATGCGAATAAAGAACGGCCCATAGTGCCCGAAATCCGCCGGCCACCAGTCCTGTGACGTGGTCATCAAATCGACGAGGTCGGCTTTGACCGCGTCCAGGTCCAGGCTCTCGAAGGCTTCGGCGTAATCGAAATCATCGCCGAGGGGGTTCGACGCAGCATCGGTTGTGCGCAACGGATCGAGGCTCAAACGGTTGGGCCACCAGTAGTCGTTGGTCACCATCTGGTCTTGCGCAGAGGCAATGTTCAATGACATTGCCGTCGACAAGCCGATCGCGGTGATCGTCGCTGCTGAGACTGTCTTCTTAATCATCCAACTCACTCCTATCGAGTTCGTTCTCTGTTCAAAATCTTTTACGGGTAGGCTAGCTAGCGATGTTAGACTCAGTCTAAACATATGTAAAACGGATAATTCGGATTGTTGTATTCGATTCTTTAGATTATACGATCTCGGCTGGATACAGCCGTTCGGCGCCTCGCACGAACCGGAGGAACTCACCAGTGAGACTTCAACATCGGAAGCTTGCAGCCGCCATCCGCAAATCTACCTAGCGCGCCGGGCGCGCTGCGCCGCTCGGCGCGACCATGGGCACGGGGCCGGAGACGCCCGTGCTGGGCGCGTGGCCTCTGGTCTGCGAGCGTATTCGGATGGTATACAAGCGTCGGGGATTGTTTTTCGAGAGGCGCATCGTGCGGACGAAGTACGCGCTCATTATTGCGTTTACGCTGGCCGTGCCCGAGATCGCCCCGGCACACCACAGCGCCACGATTTTCGACCGGCAATCGGTCGTGGCGTTTCAGGGTACCGTGACGCGGTTCACCTGGGCGAACCCGCATGTCTATATCCAT
>JAOTTJ010000285.1 GCA_029864465.1 Gammaproteobacteria bacterium
TATGGCGTTTCCGGATGCCTGGGTCGCGGCCGGGCTCTCGGTTCGGTTTCGCCGTGGCGGTGAGCGGTTCAGGCCTCGCGGCGCGGCGCATCACCGAGCGCTCAAAAAGCTCCTGCAGGAGGCCGGGATCGTGCCGTGGATGCGTTCGAGGATCCCCTTGCTCTACCGTGACGACGAGCTCGTCGGCGTCGGCGATCTTTGGGTCTGCGATGCCGCGCGGGAGGGGTCCGGGGGCGAGAAGGCCTGGCAGGTTCGCTGGAGCGAGCATCCGCCACTGCGTTGAGCATCGGTGTCGCTGCGCGGCCTTTATGCCGATTGGGCTGGTTCTTGCGGGGTTCTTTTGGTACTTTGCAATACCGTCTTGATTCATCCCACGCAGTGGTCCGCCGGCTGGTTCTCCGGGCTGGGTCGCGAGTCGTGGCCTATTGCTGTTTAACACGGGCGGGGCATGACGCGATTCATATTCATAACCGGGGGTGTTGTCTCATCTCTCGGTAAAGGCATTACGGCAGCGTCACTCGGCGCCATTCTCGAATCCCGCGGACTCAAGGTCCGTCTCATGAAGCTCGATCCGTACATCAACGTCGATCCGGGCACAATGAGCCCGTTTCAGCACGGTGAGGTTTTCGTCACGGACGACGGCACCGAGACGGACCTGGACCTGGGGCACTACGAGCGATTCGTCCGCACGAAGACCGGGCGCGACAGCAATTTCACGACGGGCAGAATTTACAGCGAGGTCATCGCACGCGAGCGCCGCGGTGATTACCTCGGCGCGACCGTGCAGGTGATTCCCCATATTACCGATGAGATCAAGCAGAGCGTCGTGCGCGGCGCCGGCGACGCCGACGTGTGTCTCGTCGAGATCGGCGGGACGGTTGGCGACATTGAATCTCTACCGTTTCTCGAGGCGATTCGTCAGATGGGTGTCGAGCTCGGCAGAGATCGCGCGATTTACATTCATTTGACGCTCGTTCCGTATATCGCGGCTTCGAAAGAGATCAAAACGAAGCCGACGCAGCACTCCGTCAAGGAGCTTCGATCGATCGGTATCCAGCCCGATATCCTCGTCTGCCGTTCAGAGAAACTCTTGCCCGCTGAGCAGCGCGCGAAGATCGCACTTTTCACGAACGTCGAGGAACGGGCAGTTATCTCGGCAATCGACGTCGATGATCTCTACAAGATTCCGCTCATGCTAGAGGAGCAAGCGCTCGACACAATTGTCATCGACAAGCTGAGGCTCGAGGCCAAAGACGCAGATCTTGCAGAGTGGCACGCCGTCGTCGAGGCGCGGGCCACTCCCGAGGCCGAAGTGACAATTGCGATGGTCGGTAAGTATGTCGATCTCAAGGATTCTTACATCTCGCTGACCGAAGCGTTGCGGCACGCTGGAATCCAAACGCATACGCGCGTGAATATCTATTATGTCGAGGCTTCGGACTTGGAGGTAGAGGGTGTCGGTCGATTGACCGATGTCGACGCGATTCTCGTCCCAGGGGGCTTCGGAGATCGCGGGATAGAAGGAAAGATTCGCGCTGTGCAGCTCGCGCGTGAGAAAGGCATTCCATACCTGGGTATCTGCCTGGGCCTGCAGGTCGCCGTCATCGAATTCGCGCGGCACGTCGTCGAACTCGAAGATGCGCATTCGACTGAGTTTGCGCCGACTACGACGCACCCGGTTATTGCGCTGATCACCGAGTGGCAGGACGCCACCGGCACCAAGCAGGAGCGAAGCGCGGAATCGGAGCTCGGCGGCACGATGCGCCTCGGGGCGCAGCGCTGCAATCTGAAGGCCGGAACGCGCGCACGTGAAGTCTACGGCGTGGACTCGATCTACGAGCGCCACCGCCACCGTTATGAGTTCAACAACACCTATATGGAGCAGTTGAGCCAGGCCGGACTCGAGTTCTCCGGTCTATCTGATGATGGTCTCGTCGAAGTTGTCGAGCTTCCGGGGCATCCGTGGTTTCTCGCCTGTCAATTTCACCCAGAGTTCACGTCGAATCCACGGGACGGACACCCACTGTTCACGAGTTTCGTTAGCGCGGCGCGGTCTTGTCAGGGCTTGAAGCTGCCGCGGGCATCTGGGGAATGAGAGATATCGGTGCGCATCGAGGGCCGGCCGAGGCTGGTCCTGCCGTTGCGTGTGGATCCGCGTTGGATGGAAACCTATATGAGTAAGATCAAGGACGTCAACGGTATCGAGATTCTGGATTCTCGGGGAAACCCGACCGTCGAGGCCGAAGTGATCCTGGAGTCGGGCGCGCACGGGACTGCCGCCGCGCCGTCCGGCGCTTCAACGGGCTCGCGCGAGGCTGTTGAATTGCGCGATGCGGATCCGAAGCGGTATCTCGGCAGGGGCGTGCTCGCGGCCGTGCATAACGTCAACGCGGAAATTCGCGATGGTGTTGTTGGGCTCGACGCGGCAGATCAGGCCGCGCTCGATCGCCGGCTCATCGAGCTCGACGGTAGCCCCAACAAGAGCCGCCTCGGAGCGAATGCGCTTCTAGCCGTTTCGCTCGCGAGCGCAAAGGCGCATGCGAGCGAGCAGGGTCTGGCGCTTTTCGAATCGCTCGCGGCCAGGGATGATTACACAATGCCCGTGCCGATGATGAACATCATCAACGGTGGCGCACACGCAGACAACAGCGTTGATATACAGGAGTTCATGATCTTGCCTGTGGGCGCGCCGAGCTTCTCCGAGGCGTTGCGCTACGGTGCCGAGATCTTCCACGCGTTGCGCAAAGTGCTCAACAGTCGTGGTTTAAACACGGCGGTCGGCGACGAGGGCGGCTTTGCTCCGGACCTGGAGTCGAATGAAGCCGCCTTGCAGACGATCGCAGAAGCCGTCGAGAGCGCGGGATATACGCTAGGACGGGAGATCTATCTCGGGCTCGACGTGGCGAGCTCGGAATTCTTTGCCGACGGTGTCTATCGGCTGAGCTCCGAGCGGCGTGAGTTCGAGGCTCAGGAATTCAGCGCGTATCTCGAGGATCTCGTCGCGCGTTATCCGATCATCTCGATCGAAGACGGCATGGCCGAGGATGATTGGCACGGGTGGAAAGTCCTTAGCGATCGCTTAGGCGCCCGCGTGCAGCTTGTCGGGGACGATCTTTTCGTTACAAACACGGCAATTCTCCAGCGCGGCATCGAAGAAGGTATCGGCAACAGTATCTTGATCAAGCCGAATCAGATCGGTACGCTGACGGAGACGTTGGAAGCGATTGACATGGCAACGCAAGCCGACTATTCCGCGGTTGTCTCGCATAGGTCTGGTGAGACGGAAGATACGACGATAGCCGACATCGCCGTAGCGACGTCAGCGACTCAAATAAAGACGGGCTCGTTATGCCGGTCGGATCGGCTCGCAAAGTACAACCAGCTGCTACGTATCGAGAAAGGCCTCGGCACGCGCGCTGTTTACCCCGGTTACAGAGCATTTCCGGTACCGCTTTAAATGCGCTTACTTCTCCTCGCTTTGTGTTTGAGCTTGCTGTTGCTGCAGGGGCGGCTCTGGATATCTAGCGAAGGCATCCGGGAGGTTCGCCAGCTGAGGGCGCAGGTTACCGAGCGGACCGAGGAGAATCGCATGCTCGCCGCACGTAATGCTGCGTTGGAGGCCGAGGTTCAGGACCTCAAGCAGGGTCTGGCCGCCATCGAGGAGCGCGCGCGAGTGGATCTCGGCATGATCGCCGCGGGCGAGACGTTTTTTCAGATCACGCCGCAGCCGCCAGCCCGTAACGATCGCTAGCGGCGCTTCAGTAACACGTAGAGGGCGCCACTGCCGCCGTCGCGAGGCTGCGCTGAAACGAATGCGAGCACCTCGTCCCACTGAGTCAGCCAAAGCTCTACCGAGTTTTTGAGGACAGGGCCGCCGGGGCCGGAGCGCAGACCTTTCCCATGCACGATCCGGATGCAGCCGAGTCGCTGTTTGATGGCGTCGATGACGAAGTCGCGAAGCGCTCGCTTGGCCGCATGCGCCGACAGGCCGTGTAAATCGATCTCATCCTCGATGTCGAAGCGGCCGCTGCGCAGCAGGCGAAAGATGCGCTTTGGGACCGCGTCCCGGCGAAAAGTGACGCCGACGCCGAGTTGCTCGATACCGTCGGTCGAAGGCTCAGCTGGGCCATGCAGGCTTTCCGCGAGCAACTCCTGGCGCGCAAGCTTGCTGTTGCGAGCCCTGGGTGCAGGGCGCTGTGAGGGTGTCACGCGTTGCTCGAACTGCAACGGCTTGACGCCGCGCATCGCCTCGACAAACGCGTCCTTGTCGTCCTCGTGACTCACGGTATGGGCTCCTCCTGAGGCCTATCTCCCAAGCCTGCGAAGGCCGGTTTTGCGGCACGCGGGATGCAGAGATAGGTTCTTGTGCACACCATCCAGTATAGTTACGCCGTTCGTGGCGATTCCAGGGACCGGCGCGTGCGAATCCTGCTTTCCAACGATGACGGCTACCAAGCTCGAGGACTCT
>JAOTTJ010000286.1 GCA_029864465.1 Gammaproteobacteria bacterium
CGACAACCGACGTAGGCCACCTCGTCGACAATATGGGTGCCGCGTACGGGCGAATGCCCGACGATGCAACGCGCCAGCGCATGACGGATCTGATAGGGCTGACGGGACGCCCGCCCTGGGACTGAAAAAATGCTTATTAACAGCCAACGTAGCGCAACACGATCGCGTTGCGCGGCACCGTCATGCGTCTGTTCGTATGAACGATTAGACGGCGGTCGCCCGCCGTCCGGCCGGTTAGCGGCCGATCCAGTTCATCGCAATCGCGAGTAGCGTCAGCGTGATTGCCGTCGTTGCGACCAGACCAATGACCATGCCCATTGTCAGTACGATGTCGACCATGCTCTTTCCTCCGGTTCGGAGTTGCCCTGTCGAGATAAACCTTCGGCTGCTGTGTATGCGCAGATACGTCGCAGCGTGGACGAATTGTCCCCGGCTGCGGGTCGGCGCCGACATTCGTAATTCTACTTAGCTTCCACTGGGGCGGCACAGGAGGAAATGGCATAAAAAAATAATAAAATCAGTAGAATAAAAAGTATTTATGATACGATTTCTAGGATTGCTCGTGTCTGGTCGGCGCGTTCCTCGACGGGGTTCGCAGCGTTACTCGGAGGCTGGCTGTTTGAGTCCTGTCCCCAACCCGTTCCGGCGAGTTAAGAAACGGCCGCAGATCGAGGCTCGGGGGAGGAGTGCCTTGAGTCTGCGGCCGAAGGGGGAGCCTCCGAAAACAGCGGGGGGCTGGCTAGTCACACACGAGCGGCTCGTCCGGCAGGGTTGTGGAGTGATAAATCTCCTCGCAACTGTCTGACAGTACGATCCGGGCGCGCTCGGTCAGGTTGATATACGGCGATCCGCTTTTCAGTGGGCGGCCAGTGACTGTGATCTTCGTGCCTGGTCGAAGCGTCTCACGGTTCCAGCCGAACCGGCTCGAGAGCTGCTTGGGGCTTCCGAGCTCGGCTTGCCAGGTCACGGTCGCACCGTTCTCGTCGACTACGGCGAACAGAATCGTGGAATGGGGGTTCACGAGCTGCACCGCAACCACCGTCCCGGAGACCGATCGAGTTATCTCGTTGAAACGGCCCGCGTCTCCGTGATGTGCCAATAGCGGCGCCGAGAGCGTTGCAAGTCCGATGGTCAGGGCGAGTTTTCGATTAACGAGCCGGTTCATTTTCCTACCTCGACGTGATTACCGATTGTCTGATCCAAAGCGTATGGCAGGTATCCTTAATCGAAGCTGAACGGGGGTTTTGTTAAAGCGTGGCTAAGCCGCAAGCAGCTTGACCCATTGAGGGCTGTGGGCTAGCTTTCCCGCAGCCTATTGCTTGGGGGCACGCGTCCGTGCCGGCTCAGTGGGTGGGAACCGAAGATGCTCGCGGTGCGTCTATTGGGTATGCGCAACAGACGATAGGCCCGAGTGCGAGCCGAAGCGTGATGAGGAGGTACGAGGTGCGAAGCCGATTACTCAAACTAGCTGGCGGGCTCATCGGGGCGCTGATCTTGGCATCCCTGATGCATGCGCCGGCCCGTGCACAAAGTTGGGTGACAGACTCGGTCTGTCCCGACGATGCGCATCTGGAGTTTCATCGTTGTGCCTTGCGGGCTGCGAGAAATTACGATCCGCCACGCACTGTCGACGGCGTGCCGGACATGCAGGGGATCTGGCGCCGCCGTGGAGCCATGCACGAGAGCCTCCAGGCACACCCGCGAACGATTGACGATGCCGGGGGCACGAGCGGCGTAGTCGATCCCGCGGACGGCTTCGTTCCGATTCAGGACTGGGCTGAGGCGAAGCGGCGCTATAACCGCCCGGCCTATGTGCACCACAATGCCATTTGCCGGCTGAGCGGCGTGCCCGTGACCATGTATATGACAGGCACCTATCAGTTCATGCAGATCCCGGGCACGTTCTTCATTCAGGGTGAGGAGTCGCATGCGTTCCGGACAGTTCCGCTCGATGGTCGCAAGCACATTGGCGAGGACATTAAGCTCTGGAACGGAGATTCCATCGGGCGCTGGGAAGGTAATGCCCTCGTCATCGAGACGCGAAACCAGGCGGCTAAGAGCTGGCTCGATCAGCGCGGTCGGTTTTTTACGGATGAGGCTGTCGTAACCGAGCGATTCACGATGATCGACGCCAACACGATTCACTATCAGGCGACGATCGAGGATCCGAATGTATTCACACGACCGTTCACTATCGCAACGGCCTACCGGCGCAGCACGGTCGAGAGTTTCGAGGTTTGGGAAGAGGCCTGTCACGAGAACAACGACTTCGCCAAGCAGCAATTCTTGAACGTTGGTTACGAGATCTATCCGGGAATAACGGGAGAGGAAGCTCGGCGGCTGAGTGCGGCCTGGGATCTCGAGGAAGCTGAATTAGAGGAGTTGGGAAGATGATGGAACGTAAATTTCGCAAGGTTTTCGTTGGTCTCGCCGCTGCCGCCATAGCGGTATTCGCAACGCCGCTGGTGCGCGCGCACCATTCAGTCGCTCTGCAATTCGATATGTCCCAGGAGATTGAGATTGAGGGCACCATCATGGAGCTGGAATGGCGGAATCCGCACGCCTGGTTGCAGGTGGAGGTCGAGAACGAAGCGGGTGAGACAGAGGTGTGGCGCGTCGAGTTCGGCAGCGGCAATTCCTTGACGCGTCGCGGCTGGCGTCCGGCCGACCTACCGATCGGCGCGCACGTCACGGTTCATGGCCTGCCTGCTCGGGACGGCTCCAATACGATCGCCGGTGAAGAAGTCATTCTCGATGATGGCCGCGAGCTCTTCACGGGTAGTAGCCCGCGGGAGTGATTCCGGCAACGTCCTTGAGATGGTCGTTCGTCGATTGAAGTAAGGGGTCCTACGTGACGAAAAAAGTGCTCAGCGTGCCTGCGGTTGCAGGGTTCATGGTCGCCGCTCTACTCGTTCTGCCGGCGTTAGGCTCTGCGCAGGAGTATTCGGTGCCGCGCAATGCGTTTGGCCAACCCGACCTCTCCGGCGTCTGGCAAGCCGTCAACACGGCCGTCTGGGACATCCAGGATCACGCGGCTACCTATGGGGTCCCTGCCGGCCAGGGTGTCGTCGTCGGCAACGAGATCCCGTACCGGTCTGCTGCATTGGAACAGCGACGCTTGAATTACGAGAACCGTCACACGCAGGACCCAGAGGCAAGCTGCCGCATGGTCGGCGTGCCGCGTATAACGTACATGCCGTACCCGTTTCAAATCTTGCAGACACCGGACCAGATCGTCATGACGTACGAATACGTGCATACGATTCGTAACGTCTACATGACGGGCGAGCATCCCCCGGGTCCTATCCAATGGTGGATGGGTGATTCCCGTGGCCATTGGGACGGTGACACGCTCGTCGTGGACGTCGTTCACTTCACCGATCAGACGTGGCTCGATAGATCCGGAAACTTTCATGGCGAGGGGCTACACGTTGTCGAGCGCTACACGCGTACTGGTCCCGACCACATGCTCTACGAGGTCACGATCGAGGATCCCGAGGTTTTCACGGAGCCCTGGCAAATGCGCATGCCTCTGTACAGGCGTGTCGACGACAACATGCGTGTTCTCGAGTACGAGTGCTTCGCCTACGCGGACGAGGAGCAGCTAGGCAAGTAGCGCGTCTCGATGCCGTCACGGTTCGCTTGCGGCGGCCCCGGATCCGCGAGATTTCGCCCTGGTTTGCGCCGAGTTCGGTGCTGTCCGCAGCGGCGCGCAAGTCATGAGATCCGATAGCGAGATCGATAGTGCTGCGCAGCAGTCTGCGCCATGGTCGTTCGCGGTCAGCTTAGGCTATGCGGCTGTCGTACTGATCTGGGGTACGACCTGGTACGGCATCCACACGCAGCTAAACGGTACCTCGCCCCATGTCGGCGTCGCGCTGCGAATGGCGGCGGCCTCCCTGATTTTTCTTGCGATCGCGGCTGCGACGCGGCAGTCGTTGCGGCTTGCTGCGGCTCACTACAAGCTGATCGGCGTGCAGGGGCTGTGCTTCTTTGGCCTCAACTACCTGGCCGTTTACGCAGGCACGCAATATCTGACATCGGGTGTAGTCGCTGTGATCATCAGCGTGACGGTGCCATTGAACATATTCGTCGAGTGGGTGGTCTATGGCGCAAGACCGAAGTTGGCTTTGATCATCGCTGCCGCGGTCGGCATGTGTGGAATCAGCCTCGTATTCAGCGGTGAGCTCTCCGGCGCGCTTGCCAACCAAGGCGCTGCGTGGGGCGCGAGTCTCGTCGTTGTGGCCGCTGCCTTGATCGCAGTGGGCAACGTCGTTTCCGCCCATCTGATGAGCGCCCGATTGAGCTGGGTCAGCGTCAATGCGCTCGGCATGGCCGTCGGTAGCGCAGCGGTGCTCGTCTGGGGGCTCGTCAGTGGCGCGAGCTGGCAGCTCGAGCTTGAGCCCAGCTGGGTTTCGGGTTACGTGTATCTCGTCGTTATCGGGAGCGTTGCC
>JAOTTJ010000033.1 GCA_029864465.1 Gammaproteobacteria bacterium
GGGTGGCGAATATCGATCGAGAAAAACGCTCTGGAAGGCACGACGGACGGGACGTTCGGCGACAGCTCGAACAGACCAACGGTGAACTTTGCCTCGTCCGGCTCGAACGCGCGGCGCATGGCTCCGATCATATCGAGCGCAGCGAACAACGCGTCCTTTCTCGCGGGCATCGGCAACGTACCCGCATGTCCGTCTTCCCCAATGACTTCGACGCGAAATCGTCGCGAGCCCTGAATTCCCGTCACGACGCCTACGGGGATACCCATCTCCTCGAGAATCGGCCCCTGCTCGATATGCGCCTCGAGAAACGCAGCCACGGCAAAGCCGAGCTCGCGTCGCTCGATGTCTGGAAATGCGGCCAGCGTCTTCTCGAGAGCCTCGGCTGTGCTCACGCCGTCGGCATCGGATACCGCCAAGATTTGCTCGAGCGGCCGCCTGCCCGCGAACGCTTCCGAGCCCATCATGCCCGGAGAAAATCGCGAGCCTTCTTCGTTCATCCAGGCAACGATTTCGATCGGTTTGGCAGGAGTGAGTCCCGATTCGACGATCGCCTGTACCGCCTCGAAACCGGCCACAACGCCGTAGGCGCCGTCGAACTTGCCGCCGGTCGGTTGGCTGTCGATGTGTGAGCCCGTCACGACTGGCGCAGCGCTTCGATCAGATCCTTCCAAGCGAAAGAAGAGATTGCTGATCTCATCTGTGTATACGCCAAGCCCGATCTCCTGGGCCCAAGCAATGAGCAGGCGGCGCGCTCGGATCTCCTCGTCCGTCAACGCGAGCCTGCAAACGCCGCCCTTGTCGGTCGCGCCGATCTGACCGAGCTCCATGAGGCGTTGCCAGAGTCGGCTTTCGTCGACCTTCGCGGCCGCCTGTGACTGGTTGGATTCCAAAGTCAGAACAGGCTCACTTGGTTTTCATGATTTCAGACGGTTGGGACCGCTGATCGCGGGCGAGCCAGCGGCCTTCCTCGACCATGGCGAGAAACTCTGCGACGCTGCGATTGAACAATGCAGGCTCCTCGAGGTTCAACGTGTGCCCGGTCTTCGGAATCACGAGCAAGCCGCTCTTCGGCACCACGCGCTTCAGATAGAGTCCGGGCTGCAGGCAATGATCGTCTTCGTCGCCCGTGACGATCAACGTCGGGACCGACATGGCTCTGAGCGCATCCTCGAGATCGTACAGCGACGGGCGCCCAGCCTGAACGCCACGCATCGTATTCGCGGCCCCGGTCGAAGAGTGCTCGCCCAACATCCTGCGAAACTCGCCCCACCCCCGCGGATCTTTGACGAGATACGGAATGCGCGGTGCGGCCATGGCATAAGTACGCGAGAACACTTCGCTACCCTGGGTCTCGAACCCGCTTGCCACTTCGCGCGACACTTCCCGGAACTGTTCCTCGAGCTCTTTCTCGGCGCCGTAGCCCGCACCGGCGACGACGAGCGACAATGCGCGATCCGGGTACGTCATACCAAAATGCAGCGTCGCAAACCCGCCCATCGATAGGCCCACGATGTGGGCGCGGGCGATCTCGAGATGATCTAAAACGTCGCGAATGTCGTCGACGGCGCGAGCCTGAGAGTACTGCGCAACGTCTTCGGGCACATCAGATGGTGGATAGCCACGTGCGTTGAACGTCACGCAGCGGTAACGGCGGGAGAAAAAACGGACTTGAGGCTCCCAACTGCGTTGATCACCACCGAACTCGTGCACGAAAATAATAGGCGTTCCGTCGGAAGTGTCCTCCACATGTAGACGTACGCCATCACTGGCAGTGGCGAAGCTCGTCACATCACGCCCTCAAATGATCGATCTTCGCGAAGAAATGCCGCCGTCGACGGTGTACACGACACCCGACGTATAACCGGACCGATAAGAGGCCAGAAACACGATGAGGTCGGTGACCTCGTGCACGTGCGCGGGACGGCCGAGCGGGTAGCCAGCCTGCAGCTCTCGATACTTGCTCTCATCGCCCAAGGTGTCCTTCGCTCGTTTCTTCAGCATCGAATAGATGCGATCCGTATCGACAGGACCCGGATTGACACCGACGACACGGATATTGTCGTCGAGGCTGTGGCCGCCCAGTGCACGCGTGAGCGCCATCAGGCCCGCATTGCCGGTCGTCCCTGCGATGTAACGCGGGTCGAAGATCTCGCCGCTGTTACCGATGTTGTTGATGATGACGCCGTGTCCGCGTGCCTTCATCTTGTCGTAGTAGATTCGACACAGGTTGATGTAGCCCATGACTTTGAGCTCCCATCCCTTGCGCCACGTGCGCTCATCGATCTCCGCAAGCGTACCGCTCGGAATGACGCCTGCATTGTTGACGAGAATATCGATATCGCCGACAGCCTCTGTGAGCCGCTCGCAGGCGCCTGGCTCGGTCAGATCCAGGGCGTGCGGGTAGACCTTCACGTCGTGCTCGCTCTCGATGTCTTTTTTGAGATCCTCGAGGCGCGCCGAGTTTCGGGCCGTAAGATGAAGGTCCACACCCTCCTCGGCAAACGCGTGCGCAAGGCCCTGCCCGATGCCCTGCGAGGCCCCTGTGATCAGCACGCTCTGTCCGGCCAGCTTCAAATCCATGGATATCGTCTCAATCGTCTAGCTATATACGGTGCAGCGGAGCGGCCTCAATACAGCGACACGTCGGCGTCGGCGCCGCGGGCCTCGTCGATTGCCTGTGGCAACAGCGCGCAGAATTCCTCGACCCATTCGGTCGGCGTGCTCACGGAGACCTTGATAAACCGGTCCCCGAACGTCTTCGTGTGATACGAGCCCTGCCGGACTAAGACGTCGTGCCGACTCAGCACGCTACAGATCGCCTCGGGCCGCACGCCGGCTTCGACGCATTCGACGATCAGAAAATTTCCGTTCGACGACGTAACCGGGACACGTAGGCCGGCAATGCCCTCGACGGTCCGCTCGATCAGCCCGAGATTGTGGCGAGTCGTTGCGAGAACCTCGGGAAACCACTCCGACTTGACCTTGAGGCCAGCAATCGCGCCGCGCTGAGCAACGATATTCGAACCGAGATTGTTCGGCGGTGCCGCCGCAAGCTGCTCGATGATTTCAGGCTCGGCGGTCAGCGATCCGATTCTCAAGCCCGCGAATCCGAGCCATTTCGAAAAACTCCAAACCGTGATCGTGCGCTCCGGGTAATGCCTCGCCGCCAGATGATGATCGTGGGCGAAGTCCCGATACGTGCAATCGTGAATCAAATACGCATCCGCCGAACGGGCGATCTCGGCGATCTCCTCGATCTCCTGTGCCGTGCAGCAGCACCCGAGCGGATTGTTCGGGTCGACGAGGTAGATGATTCGTGTCGCCCCACTGACGGCTTCGCGAAGGCGCTCCGGGCTCAACCGGTAGCCGTATTCGTCTCCGTAGATCGGGATTTGCGTGACGGTCGCTCCGACCGATCGCGCGAATGTCATCGGCCAAGACCAGGTCGGGTCTGTCGTGATGAGCTCGTCGCCGGGCCGGCAGAGCGTATGAATCGTGTGATAGAGACCCGCAATCGCGCCGTCCGTAATGACCGATGAGACCCCATCGAGGCCCAGGTCGGCAACGATGAGCTCGCGAAGCTCCTCGAGACCCAAGGGAGGGGCATACACGTGGAACTCTTCGTCCTCGATCGATCTCGTGAGTGCATCGCGCACGGCTGGGTGCGCAGGCAGGTGATTCGTATTCTGCCCGAGCCAACGCAGACCGCGGCTGTTCACGAGCCGGTCGAAGTGCCGATTACGTCGTTCGAAATCCCGCATTTATCGTCGGCGTCGCACGCGCGCTGTTTGCCCAGCCA
Organism: Gammaproteobacteria bacterium; assembly: GCA_029864465.1. Lineage (GTDB taxonomy): Bacteria > Pseudomonadota > Gammaproteobacteria > Steroidobacterales > Rariloculaceae > JAHEEM01. The sequence goes on from JAOTTJ010000033.1 coordinate 3,800, forward strand.
ATATGAAGATTCTTGTTCTCGATCGGCCGCACAACACGATTCTGGTGCATGCCTATGTCCCGTATCATATATTTTTTGTGGACAAGAAGCAGACCTATTCTGTCGTGGCTATTGCGCCAGGCCACATCTCTCGACACGCTGCGATGGCGAAACAGTTGACCGGGCGATGCCGTCACGGTAATGATCAACGACACAACAATGGGGGACGCGGATCGATGATTTCTCGGGTTAGGCTCTGTCGCCGCATCAGTTTTTCGGTTTCGGCGATCGCGGCGGCTCTGCTGCTGAGCGCATGCGGCTCACCGCAGGACGACGTATTTCCGAGTGGCCCGATTACGCTCGTCGTCAACTGGCCTGCCGGCGGCGGCATGGACCGGGCCGGGCGGCTCGTAGCCGAGTATGCAAGACGGCATCTCGATGTACCCATCGCCGTCATCAACGTTGCCGGCTCCGGGGGCGCCATCGGCATTCGACATGTCGCCGAAGCAGACCCTGACGGCTATACGGTCGGAATCCTGGGCGCGAGCCTCGTCGCGAGCCAATACATCAATCCAAACGCCAACGCCGTCGAGGATATCGATCTGATCGCCTTCCTCGGTCCCGATCCCGCAGCCCTGCAGGTACGAGCGGACTCAGGCATCGATTCCCTCGCAGAATTCGTAACGACGGCGCAATCCGAGCCGGGCTCGATCAAGAATGGCAACGATGCGCCCGGCGGCGTCTCGCATATCGCCGCGACGTTGCTCGAGCGCACGGCGAACATCGAGCTCACACTCGTCCCGTATCGAGGCTACGCGCCTACGGTGTCGGCGATTGTCTCCGGTGAGGTTCAATCCGCGACACTGCCCGTGCATCAGCTCATCGACCAGCACGAGGCCGGCGATGTGAAGATACTCGGCGTCATGGCTGAAACGCGTCATTTCATGGCACCGGAAGTGCCGACGTTCCGCGAGCAGGGCATCGATCTCGTCACGGGTGACTGGCGAGCCATATACCTTCCAAACGGCGTACCCGAGGATCGCCGCGCGTTTCTCGAAAATCTGTTTGTTGCAACGATGAACGACCCGGAATTCCAAGCCGCCGCACGACAACAAAGCTTCTTCATCTCGCCGATGGGTGCAGCCGATACGCAGCGGTTCATCGCGGACTTCGACGAGGCGCTCTATCCGGTCCTTCTCGACGCCGACCTCGTCAAGGCTCGACACAAGTAGTTTCCAGATGAGTTCCGTGCCGGGCCGCGACCCCCGCAATCAGCTCGCCGCGGGCAGCTTTCTCGGGTTCTGGTGCCTGGCCGGATGGTGGTCCCTAGCGGTTACGCCCGCCCTTTCGTCCGACGACTACGGCGTTGATCCCGGCCCGGGCCTTTTGCCGCGACTCGTCCTTACGATACTGACCGTCGGCGCGCTGTTACTCATCGGCAACGGCATGCGTCGAATGCTGTCCGAACCCGCCGAGCCCGGTTTCTGGGACAGGCTACGGCGCGGCACGCTCGTGCCCGCAATTTTCGTCGCCACGCTAGCAATCTACGTTCCCGCGATCGATTTGATCGGCTACGTGCCCGCGAGCGTGATTCTCACGCTCGCATGGATGACATTCCTCGGCTATAGAAGCCGCGAGGGTGGACCGATCTCACCCCTGTTACAGGCCGGCGCTGGAACCGCGATCGGCGTTGGGCTCATCTATCTGATCTTCGTGCATCTGATCGGCGTACCTGTAGGCTAACGCGACGCGAGAGAAGATTAGTGATCGCGAACTTTCTTTCCGTGGCTTGGACTGTCCTGACAGATCCGTATCTGCTCGGCATGAGCGCACTCGGAACCGTGCTCGGCATCACGATGGGTTGTCTACCAGGCATCAGCTCGACGATGGCCCTGGCCATCCTGCTGCCGGTTACCTACGCCATGAGCCCCGTCGCCGCCATGATGTTCCTCATGGCCGTTTTTTCCGCGAGCGTGTACGGCGGCTCGATCTCGGCGATTCTGATCAACATCCCGGGCACGCCCGGCGCCATCGTCACGCAGCTCGAGGGCTATGCGATGACGCGCAAGGGTGAAGCCAGCGAAGCCCTGACGCTCTCACTGTTCTCCTCGACGATGGGTGGCATCGTCGGCCTGATTATTCTCATGCTCGTCGCGCCGATCGTTGCGAGTGCCGCAATGCAGTTTCGCAGTCCGGAGTTCGCCATGGCGACGGTCTTCGGTCTGACGATGCTCGCGTACTCCACGCCCGGCTCGACATTCCGCGGAATCTTGAGCGGCATGATCGGGCTACTCTGCGGAATGGTCGGTTTCGATGTCGTCACCGATGTCGCTCGTTTCGACTTTGGCACGACAGCACTGCAATCGGGAATCGAGCTCGTGCCGCTAACTGTGGGTTTATTCGGGCTAGCCGAGGTTCTGCGCGGACTCGAAAGCGATGCGAGACGTGCCGTGACGACGCCCGCGCTCGGGACGCTCTTCCCATCCCTCACCAAACTGCGCAAGCTTTGGAAAACCGTATTACGCGGCTCGGCGCTCGGCGCAATCATCGGCGCGATACCGGCGGCTGGCTCGGCGATCGCCGTGGCCGTTTCTTACGCGCAGGAACAACGTTTGTCGAAGCGCTCAGCCGAGTTCGGCACGGGCGTCCCCGAGGGCCTTGCAGGCCCGGAAGCCGCGAACAACGCCTGCGTCGGCGGCGCGCTCGTGCCGCTCATGACGCTCGGTATTCCCGGCGACACGATGACCGCCGTGCTCATGGGTGCGCTGCTGATTCATGGGCTTAGACCCGGTCCGCTGTTGTTCGCGGAACGTCCGGATTTCGTTGCCGGTGTCTACGTAGCGTTGTTCTTCGCGCTCGTGCTAACGGTCGTGTTCGGCACGTTCCTTATCCGCTATTTCGTGCGTCTCATGCGCACGCCGAGTCACGTGCTGCTGCTGATCATTGCGCTACTGTGCGTGATCGGGTCTTACGCGATTCGCAACAACGTCGTGGACGTCTACCTCATGCTCGCATTCGGCGTCATCGGCTACGTCATGACTCGGCTCGAGATACCGGTCGCGCCACTCGCTTTCGGCTTGATTCTCGGCCCGATCCTCGAGGAGAACCTGCGCCGCTCATTGATAATCTCCGACGGATCATGGCTCGTGTTCGTCGAGCGGCCGATTGCGTTGACGATGCTGCTGTTGTCGGTCGCCGCGCTGTCTTACCCGCTGCTGCGCCGTTTCATCGATCGACGCGCACCGGACGAGCCGCGTTAGCAATTCACGGTCGGGCTGATTTAGCGGCCTGCGGAGCTTATCATTCAAGATATTCGCATTAGCAGAATGATAAGGATCGAGTGACCCCATGAGCAACGTCAAGACGTATCCGATTCCGGTCGAAGCCGCCGAGCGCGCCTGGGCCGACAAAACCAAATATGAGGCCATGTACAAGGCCTCGATCGGGGATCCTGAAGCTTTCTGGGCCGAGCAGGCCAGAGAGCAGCTCGACTGGCTCAAGCCCTTTACGAAGGTCAAGGACGTCTCTTTCGCCGCCGACGACCTGCACGTTCGCTGGTTCGAGGACGGCGAGCTCAACGTTGCGGCGAACTGCCTCGATAGGCATCTAGAGACGCGTGGCGAGCAGACCGCGATCATCTGGGAAGGCGACGACCCGTCCGTCGACTCGAAGATCACGTACCGAGAGCTGCACGAACGCGTCTGCCGGCTCGGCAGCGCGATGCGCGAGCTCGGCATCAAGAAAGGCGACCGCGTCACGATCTACATGCCGATGATCCCGGAGGCGGCCGTTGCGATGCTCGCCTGCGCGCGAATCGGCGCCGTTCACTCGGTTGTCTTCGGCGGCTTCTCGCCAGAAGCACTGCGCGGGCGCATCGAGGACTGTGAGTCGAACGCCGTCATCACAGCTGATGAAGGCCTGCGCGGCAGCAAGAAAATCCCGCTCAAAGCGAACGTCGATGCAGCAATCGAGCGCCTCGAGGGCGATCATGTCGACACCGTCATCGTCGTCAAGCACACGAGCGGGGACATCGGCTGGATCGAGGGCCGCGATCATTGGTGCCACGAGATCACGGATGCTGCCTCTGCCGACTGTCCGGCCGAGGTCATGAGCGCCGAGGACCCGTTATTCATTCTTTATACATCGGGCTCGACGGGAAAACCGAAAGGCGTGTTGCACACCTCGGCCGGCTATCTGCTGTTCGCGGCCATGACCCATCGGTACGTCTTCGATTATCACGACGGCGACATCTATTGGTGCACGGCCGACGTCGGCTGGGTAACCGGCCACAGCTATATCGTTTACGGGCCGCTCGCGAACGGCGCGACGACGCTGATGTTCGAAGGCGTGCCGAACTATCCCGACACGAGCCGCTTCTGGCAAGTCGTCGACAAGCACAGCGTCAATATCTTCTATACGGCGCCGACTGCGATCCGCGCACTCATGCGCGATGGCGAGGGCCCGGTCAAGAGTTGCTCACGTGAGAGCCTGCGCCTGCTCGGCACGGTCGGCGAGCCGATCAACCCGGAAGCCTGGGAGTGGTATTACCACGTCGTCGGCGACGGCCGCTGTCCGATCGTCGATACCTGGTGGCAGACCGAGACCGGCGGCATCCTGCTGACGCCGCTGCCCGGTGCGACTGCCCTCAAACCCGGTTCCGCGACGCTGCCTTTCTTTGGCATCGAGCCTGCGATCTGCGATCACGAGGGCAACATTCGCGAGGGCGAGGCCGTCGGCAATCTCTGCATGCTCGATAGTTGGCCGGGTCAGATGCGCACCGTATACGGCGATCATCAGCGTTTCTTCGACACCTACTTCAGTCAGTTTCCGGGCAAGTATTTCTCGGGCGATGGCGCACGCCGCGACGCGGACGGCTACTATTGGATCACGGGCCGCGTCGACGATGTCCTGAACGTCTCGGGTCACCGCATGGGCACGGCCGAGGTCGAAAGCGCGCTCGTCGCGCACCCGAAGGTCGCCGAGAGCGCCGTCGTCGGCTTCCCGCACGACATCAAGGGACAGGGTATCTACGCCTACGTGACCCTCATCGCTGGCGAAGCGCCGACGGACGAGCTGCGCAAGGAGCTCGTGGCCTGGGTACGCAAGGAAATCGGCCCAATCGCGACGCCGGACTTCCTGCAGTGGGCGCCGGGTCTGCCGAAGACGCGCTCGGGGAAAATCATGCGCCGCATTCTGCGCAAGGTCGCTGCCGACGACTACGGCGATCTCGGCGACACGTCGACGCTGGCCGATCCTTCGGTCGTCGACGATCTCGTCGACAATCGCATGAATCGCTGAACACACCCGGGCGCTGCCGGATGTCAGGGAAAATACGCTGCGCGTTCTGCGGACAGGACGAGACACAGGTCGAGAAGATGGTAGCGGGCGGGCGGAAGTCTCTGCTACTGCAACGGGCCTACATGTGCGGCGACTGCGTCACGGCAGCCTACGACATCATCAAGGGCCCAGAACCGCCGACGGCGGCCCCTTCAGCCGTTGCGGCTGGCCGGGAGATTCGGGCGGCTTAGCGCGTTCCTGCGCTGGGCTATGCGCCGCCGTCGGGGACGAACTCGGGCGGCTTCTCCGAGCCATCGCCGAAGAAGAACTTCTCCATCTCCGCCTCGAGAAACTTGCGCGCCTTGGGCTCGATCGGCGTGAGCCGGTATTCGTTGATCAGCATTGTCTGGTGGCCGAGCCAACGCTGCCACGCCTCCTTGGAGACGTTCTCGTAGATGCGCATGCCGAGCTCGCCCGGATACGGCGGGCGGTCGAGGCCCTCAGCCTCTGCCCCTAACATCACGCAATTGACCTGCCTGCTCACTCGCACAGCTCCGAGCGGTCGAAGACGTTCTCGAGCAACGCGGCGATCGGGGCAGGCAAACCGAGCTCGGACTTCATGGCGGGTTTATACCAGAGCCACTCGGGCCGATCCATGACGACGCTCGAATCAGCACCGAGCTCCAGCAACGTCGGCTCGATCGTCAAATCGAAATGCGTGAATGAATGAGCTATCGGTGGCAACGCGCGCCGGCCCCTCACGTCGGCGTTCAGGTTTCGCCCGCACCACGACTCGGCATCCGTATCGCTCGGAATCTCAGGGAAGCTGTACAGGCCGCCCCAAATACCCGTGGCCGGCCGGCGCTCCAGCAGCACACGCTGTGCGTCGTCGCGAACGAGCAACACGTGCACACGACGCTGCCGCCGAGAGCGCCGCGGGCGCGATGACGGCAGTTCGGCCTGACGGCCGTCGCGCGCGGCCCGGCAACCACGCCGAACGGGACAACGCTCGCAAGCTGGGTCGCCGCGTCGACAGAGCGTCGCACCGAGATCCATAACGGCCTGTGTGTAGGCTGCGACATCGCTGCTAGGCGTGTGTTGCTCGGCGAATCGCCAAAGCTTCTTGAGAACTGCGGCCGTGCCGGGCCAACCCTCTATGCCGTGGTAGCGCGCGAGAACGCGTTTGACGTTACCGTCGAGAATCGGCTCACGTCGACCGTGCGCGAGCGCGACGATCGCGCCGGCTGTCGAGCGGCCGATGCCCGGTAACGCCATGAGCTCTACTACCGTCGCAGGCAATTCGCCGCCTAGCTCGTCGACGATCCGTTGTGCAGCACGATGAAGATTCCGTGCGCGCGCGTAATAGCCAAGCCCCGACCAATGAGCGAGCACGTCATCGAGATCGGCTCGGGCGAGATCGTCGATGGCCGGAAAGCTGCACATGAACCGCTCGAAGTACGGCACGACGGTCGATACCTGGGTTTGCTGCAGCATGATCTCCGAGACCCAGATCGAATAGGGTGTGGCCTCACGCTGCCACGGCAGGTCGTGGCGGCCGTGCTCATCGAACCATGCGAGCAGTCGCCGGGCGAAAGAATCCACGTCAAAGCGCCGCGTAGTCGGGTGAGAGCTCTTGCGCGAGCCGCTCGATGCGCTCGACCGCTGCCGCGCCGCCGCGCTGAAGACGACGCTGCAGCATCCATGGCCCGATGATCGGCGGCACCCAGAAATCGGGCTCTATATCGAGCTGATAGGTAATACGTGTACCGTCAGCCTCGGGCTCGAGCCACCACTGCGAGACACTGTGGCGAAAGTCGCTTTGCTCTGGCAGCGTCACGGTACGGATGAACCCCGGCGCTTCGCTTTCGAGGCGCTCGACTCGCCACAGGCTGCGGCAAAAGATCAGGATGCAACCCTCCATGCGCGTGAACACGATCGGCGTGCCGTCCGGCGCGGGATCCAAGAACCCGTATTCCTTATAGGCGCTGGATATCCTGCCGAAGCGATCGTAATCGGTCAGAACCGCGAAGACGGCCTCGCGCGGCGCGTTCATATGAGCATCGGCTTCGAGCGAGTAGCGGCCGGAGTCGTAGGTTACGACGACGCTCTCGAGCGTTGCCGCACCCGCGATCCAACTGACAACAACAGCGCCGAGGATCAAAAGCGCGACGCGAAACGGCCTAATCACCGATCAAAGAGCCCCCGCAGTCGATCCTGTAAGCGATCTTCGAGCTCCTGTCGTTCTTCTTCGACACGCTCATCGACCGCCTCTCGTACCTCCGCGCGAACCATAGCGCTGAAGTCAGGCCTGACTGTAGGCGCCGCGATGCTGCCCGTGGCGGTCAACGGCAATGAATCACCGGCGAGATCTGCCATGAGCGGGTCGGACAGCACCAGATCGCTGTCGGTAAAGCTCGCCGTGACGGCAAGGTCCATGGCGTCGTTGAGCAGCTCGACGGTGCCGGCGCCCGCGATCGTCATGAACTCGAAGCTCGCCGTGAGATCGTCGGTCGTCAGCACAGCATCCTCGAGAATTCCCGATGCCGAGATCGAGGAGAACGGCGTGCGGGGCTCGCCCTCGGGGGCGGCCGGAGCTTCATCGCGCTCGAAAGTCGCCCGCGCGCGGCGCATCTGCTGCCAGACATCGACGCCTTCCCAGGAGCCGTCGATCAACGCGAAGCTCACGTCGCCGTCGAGCTGACGGATGACCTCACCGACGTTCGCGCCGCTCGCCGAGACATCCGTATCGAGACTCAACGTGCCCGTGAACATATCGAGCTCGAGGTAATCGCGCATGAGCACGGCTACGTCGACGCCCGCAAGCTGCTGATTCAGCGTCAGCAGAGCAGAAGTGTCCTGCACATCGATGCCGATCGTTCCCGCATACGTGCCGCCATAGAGTCCGGCCGACGGCGTCAGCCGAACGCGCCCACCGTCGGCGGAGACACCCAGAGAGAAATTCGAGAAGCTCAGCCCATCGAACTGCAGTGCACCGATCGCAAAACGCCCGTCGGCGTCGAGTCCGCGCAGAAACTCGAGCGGCAGGTCGACTTCGTCGAGCGAACCCTCCTCTTCCGCCTGCGGCTCGTCCTCGGCCGGCGGCAGGTAGCGATCGGCATTGAACTCGTCGATTGCCAGATCGAAGCTCAGTGTTTCGCCCTGCATGCCGAGTGAGCCGGTTAAGGTGCTGTCATCGAGCCTGAGGCTCATCTGCTCGAGCATCATACGGTCGCTGTCATAGGCAAGCTGGGCGCTCGCACCGACCCGCTCGAGCGCATCCGGGTCCGCGGTCTCTATCTCGACGTCGAACAAGTCCATGATGTCCTGCGGATCGAAGTCCTCGATCTCGACTCCACCCGAAAGGCTCAGGTTAGAGAAGAGTTGCGCACCGGACAGATTGCCGCGGACGACAACGTCGAGAAACTCGAGGACGAGGCCCGATAGCTCGACGGTCTCGGCATCCAGATCGGCTTCGAGCGCGTCGAACTGCAGCGCGAGCGCACCCTCGCCACCCGGCCATGCCGCACCGCTACCGTCGATATCGACAATTAGGTCCTGGAGCAGGTAGCTATTGTCGTCCAGGTCCACGGTTGCCTGCATCTCGGCCGCGAGGTTGATCGCGATCTCCTCGCCGCTGAGCGCAAAACTCGTCTGCATCGGAAATACGACACCGACGCCGAAGTCCTCGAGCTCGAGGTTGAACTCGCTCAGTTGCCAGGTTTCGCCCGTTGTCGCGTCGGTCCAATTGACTTGCGCGTCATCGACGACGATGGCCTGGACAGCGACCGTGAGCTGACCGCCCTCGACGGCCTCGTCATCGTCGATGAGCTCATCCTCATCCCCGGCGGCGGCGGCCTGGCCCATGTCTTCCCAATTGCCCTGGCCCTGTGCGTTACGCGCGAGATTCAGCGTGAGTCCGTCCAGACGCGCCTCGTCGATCTCTAGGCTCTGCAAAAGAATGAGCGGCAAGAGCCCGACCTGCAATCGTGCCCCTTGGATGCTGACGAACGGCGCGTCGCCGAAACCGGCCGCGTTGCTGAGCTCGGCCTCACCGAGCGCGATGCGCAGCCGCGGGAAGACATTGAGCTCGAGATCGCCTTCGAGCGTCAGCGTTCGGCCCGTCGCGTCCTCTACGGCAGCCGAAATCTCAGGCTTATAGTCGTTCGGGTCGAACAACAGCGCGACACCGACGAGCGCGATTACGAGAAGACCAACGAAGGCACCGACGACGATGCCCAGTACTTTCAGTAATTTAGCCATGACCTCACCTCGATTGGCTGGTTGCGGTCATCGTAACAACAAACTCCGATCGCAACCTATGATACAGATCCCAGTGGATGGGGCGACAACGCTTGGGGCATAGGAACACTAGCCCCGTCCAGTAACGCAGAAAGGGCCGGGGGAGGGCAACAGCCCTCCCCCGGCCCGCGATCCTTGCGACAGCAAGCTAGCGAGCAAGCACTCGCAGAACGACGCGGCGATTCTGAGCCTTACCTGCCTGCGTGGCGTTATCGGCGACCGGCTCCGACTCACCGTAGCCGCGCGCCGTCAACCGGTTGGCCGCAATACCCGCATTGATGAAGAAGCCTCGAACCGCGATCGCACGGCGCTCCGAGAGAGACTGATTGTAGGCCACACTGCCATCGCTGTCTGTGTGGCCGGCAACCTCGACGACGATAGTCGGGTTGTTGCGCAACGTCTGCGCAGCATCCTCGAGCACATCGGTCGCACTCGGCAGCAGCACGTCGGAGTTGGTTGCGAAATTCACACCCGGCAGCTGAATCTCCGCGCGGATCTCGCAACCAGAGGTATCGACGGCTGCACCGGCTCGCGTGCCCGGGCATCGATCCAACCGATCGACGACGCCGTCGCCGTCCGCATCGCGCTCGCAGCCGTTGGCGTTAACGGCCACGCCAGCCATCGTGTTCGGGCAAGCGTCGCGATTGTCGGGCACACCGTCACCGTCACGGTCGATGATGACCGCGCAGCCCCGGGAATCGACGACCGTACCTTGAGGGGTGCCAGGGCATTGATCCGCAGTGTTAGCGACACCGTCACCGTCGTCGTCGGGCGGCGCGGCCATCGCCGGCGCGATCCGGCCGAATGCAAACTGCAGACCGACGCTCAGGACGCTGTCGTCCCCGCGGGAGAACGCGCCGTCACGCCGGTGTCTGAATTCCGCTCGCAGAGCTGTACGCTCGGAATTGAAGACATCTGCCAGCAGGCCAGCGCCGATCGAGGTGCTCAGATCGGTGTCGGAGTTCCCACCAGCGTCGAGCTTCGCCTGTACGCTCCCGAGACCGAAGAACAGATACGGCGTGATCCTGCCCTCGTCGTCGAACATGTATTGAAAATCGAGTCCAAACGCTCTGCGCCGCTGGGCGGCAGGACCGCTCGGGTCGAAGGACTGCAGATGCCCTTCGACGTTCCATCGGTCACTGATGGGAGTCCCGAGTGCAAGCGTCAGCCCGTAGTCGCTCCCATAACCCCTCGAGGTGTCGCCGTCGATATGGCTGATCATGGGCGTGAAGAATACTTCGCGCTCCTGCGCGCCTAGCGGCCCCGCGAAAAAAAGCAGCGCCGACAATACGGCCCCCACTGAGCCGACGAAATCATTCCTGGACATTCTTCGATACTCCGTACTTATGGTTCGTTGCTGCGGCTCGATCACGTGATCGCGCGTGCGCGCCGTGGCCCCGAGCCACCGTTACCCAAATCGTACGGGCTCGCAGCCGCCGCGCGGCTGTCTGTGACAATCGTTGACGTTTGCACGCGAGGCTCAGCGGTCCGGTACCCGACCTCAATGACCGGATCTCGAGACTCGGCTTACTTGCCGAACCTCGGATCGTCGGAATCAGTCTGGACTGGCGGCTCGGCGACTAGGTCGCCCCATCCGCAGAGACCGAAGCGTCAGCTTGCGGACCCTTATTTCTTGGAGCGGGTGATGGGAATGACTCGGGCCATCCTTGGCCCTCGCCCTCGCTTCGCTCGGGTCGCTACGCGGTCCAAATCGCCTGTCATGACGATTTGTCGAACCCCAACGCGGCTTGTCATCCTATACACCCGGCCCAATAAGCCATCGCCCCCTGCGGGGGCGATGGCTTATTGGAGCGGGTGATGGGAATCGAACCCACGTCATCAGCTTGGGAAGCTGAGGTTCTACCATTGAACTACACCCGCAAATCAGGGAGTCATGGCCTCCGATCAGCCGAGTGAGGCTAAAAGTGAGGCTACTGCGATTCTAAGCGAATCTGCGGGGCGGAGAGAAGAGATCGTGGATTGCTGAGTCCTCTCCATTCACTCATACGGCGGGCAGTCAACGCGGCGGCATCCTGCGCCATCCATCTATTCGGCCAGCAGCTCCTTGTAAAGCGCCAGCGTCTTTTCGATAGTCGTTTCTATCCGAAAATGGTCCGCGATCCGGGCACGCGCCGCAGCTCCGTATCGTCGACGCAGTTGCGGATCTGCGCATAGCAATACGATGGCATCTGCAAGAGCGGCAGCATCACGCACCGGAACGACCAGCCCGCATTCCTCGTGACGCACGAGCTCGGGGCTCCCGCCGCAGTCAGTAACGATCGGAGCGACTCCGTACGCCATCGCCTCGATCAGAGAGCGTGCAAGCCCCTCACGCTTGACGGACGGCAATACGAAGACGTCGCAGGCTGCGGTTATCGACGGCGCATCCGTGCGAAACCCGAGGCGGTGTACGCGATCCTCGACGCCGGCCTTCCGAACGGCCTTGTCGAGCTTCGGCGAATCCATCTGACCGACGAGCAGCAGATGAGCATCGCAGCCCTGCGGTAAACGCTCCAGCGCCGCAACGAGCACTTCTATGCCCTTGCGGGGCCGATAATTGGCGACACAGGCGATCGTGAACGCGTTCTCCGGCACTCCAAACTGGCGCAAATCGGCCGGCTGCGCCGTATACCAATCGAGGCTATGCCCCTTGTGAATCGTGACAGGCCGATCGGGCGGCATACGCAAAAACTTCGGGCGCATGTTGAGAAAGTATGTGCGCACCGCCTCGGCCACACAGATAATTCGGTCGATGCGCGGATTCAGGAAGCGCATCCAGGAAGCCGGATCCAGAAAACTGACGTTCCCGACGATGCCCCGATAGGCAACAATACGCGCTCGAGTACCCCTTGCTGCAACCAGCCCATTCCGCAGCGCCTTGTTGCTGAACAGGTGCACGATGTCATAGTCTTTGCGGAGTTCGGTGCGAAGTCGCTCGATTCCCGCGCGATCCAGTTTTTTCGAGAAACTCGGCTCGAGCAAGGGGACTCCCGCCTCTGCAAGCAGGCTGCGATTGGGCGAACTGGACGGACAGGACACCCGAAGATCGACTCCGGATCTGCGCAATCCGATAAACAGCGCCGTGGTCGGACGATCCAGGTCTTCAGTGATGCACAGTGCTTTCATCCGGTTCAGGATCCTGTCGTCACTATCAGTCTGCCCAGCAGCTCGCCATAGATCTCGAGATATTTTTCACACATGGCACTGGCAGTGAAATTCGCTGCGAGACGCTCACCCGCCTCACCCAGCCTCGATCGCATCGCCGCGTCGTCGCGCAACTTTAGGATCGCATCCAGGAGTTGTGAAGGAGAAGCCGGGTCAATGAGCAGCCCGTTTTCGTTGTCGTGCACGATATCGGGCACACCACCGACCCGGCTCGCGACAATGGCGAGCTGCTGCTCCATTGCATCGAATAGAATGCTGCCGATACCTTCGCGATTCGACGGCAGAACAAAGATATCGAGTACGTTGAGATAGTCGCCTACGTTGTCGACGAACCCCGTAAAGGTGACGTTGTCCAGACCCTGTGCGAGTTCGCGTAAGAACTGTTCGTCATCGCCTCCGCCGACGAGCAGAAAATGTATATCAGGATGCTCATGTTCGCACCTGCGGGCCGCCTCGATGATGAATTCCTGGCCCTTTTGCGCATTGTCGAGCGCGCCGACATGACCAACCAGAAACTTATCAGGCCATCGGGCCCGGATCTTTCGAACCTCTCCGGCATCGACTTCGAACCCGCTACTCCCGCTGTGAACGACAGTCACGTTGGTAGCCGGATCCCAAGCTGTGACAATGTCCGCAACCTGCGGCGCAACCGCGACAACTCTTGCTGCTCCGCGATAGGCCTTGTGTGCCAAGCGGTGCTCGCCAATGGGGTTGTCGACGCGGCGCGTAATCACATAGGGAGCGCCCCCCAAGCAATGCCGAATCCATGCCGCGTACACGCTGCGGCCTTCGTGCACGTGCAGCAGCTCGGCGCGTCCACAGGCCGGCACGATACCAAGCGGATTGCCCGAAACTTCTCTGACCTCGACGTCGATGTCCAGCAGGCGCCGACTCAGTGGCTGCGCTTTTCGACAAACGAGCGCCTGCGGCACTCCCCGCTTCGCGAGCTCGCGAATCAGCAGCTCAGTTTGTCTCTCGCCCCCGCGGTAGCCGCGAGCAACGTTTATGTGGCAAACAACGAATTCAGCCATGAGGTTTCAGCGCCGGATTGCGGAAGCTACCTTAACTGAATAGAGTGCGTGCTGGGTAGATCGCGGCTCGAAGAGGAGATTTGCACGCGTGTGCGGCTTTGTCGGCGGGACAGATCCCAACTGGAATTACTCACGCGCGCTCGATGCCATTGCCCATCGCGGTCCCGATGACAGCCAGCTTCTCCACGGCGAATCCGTGTCACTGGGCTTTCGTCGTCTGGCAATCATCGATCTCAACGCTGCGGCCAATCAGCCGATGTGTGCCTCCTCGACCGACGTCTGCCTCGTATTCAATGGGGAGATCTATGGATTCAGGCAAATACGCGAAGAGCTCGAACGACTAGGCGCACAGTTCAGCACTCATTCCGACACCGAAGTGGTACTTCAGGCCTACCTCACCTGGGGCGATTCATTCATCGACAAAATCGACGGTATGTTTGCCATTGCCCTATGGGATGCGA
>JAOTTJ010000287.1 GCA_029864465.1 Gammaproteobacteria bacterium
ACGCAAACCCGAGTTCAAGGGGAAGTAGCGCATGAGTAGCCCCGGCCCGCTTGCAGGACTCAAGGTCGTCGAGCTCGCGCACATCATGGCCGGGCCTGTGTGCGGGCGCATGCTCGCCGACATGGGCGCCGATGTCATCAAGGTCGAGCGAGTACCGCACGGCGACCCGACACGCGGTTTCGTGCCGCCGGTCATCGACGGCGAATCGGCCGCATTCATGATGCTCAACCGCAATAAACGCGGTATCGCTGTCGATCTCAAACACGAAGACGGCAAAGACATCGTGCGTAAGCTCCTGACCGACGCCGACGTCGTCATCGAGAACTATCGTAAGGGTACGATGGAGCGCCTGGGGCTCGGCTACGAGAGCCTCGCGGCCGAGAACGCAGGACTGATCTACTGCGAGATCTCAGGCTTTGGCCGCACCGGTCCGTACGCGGACCTCGGCGGCTTCGATCTCGTGACCCAAGGTTACAGCGGGCTCATGAGCATCACGGGCGAGGGCCCGGGGCGCCCGCCCATTAAATGCGGCGCACCGATAACCGACATCACGGCAGGCCTGCTCGCAGTCATGGGCGTGCTGGCGGCCATCGTCGAGCGGCACACGACCGGCAAAGGCCAGCGCGTCGACACGTCGCTGCTGGAGGCCGGTATCACACAGACCTTCTGGCAATCCGCAATCGCGCTTGCAACGGGCGTTTCGCCCGCGCCGCTGGGCTCGGCGCACCCGCTCGCAGCGCCTTACGAGGCATTCGAAACCGCGGACGGCTGGCTCACGCTAGGCGCTTCGAATGAGGAAACCTGGCGGCGTCTGCCGCCGGTCCTGGATCGGCCGGACCTGCTCGACGATCCGCGCTTCACGCTGAATAAGGATCGCATGACCCACCGCGGCGAGCTCGCGACAGAGCTGGCCAAGGAATTCAAGAACCGCACAACCGCGGATTGGCTCGAGCGACTCGCCGCTGCCGGTGTACCCGCCGGTCCGGTTTTGAGCATCGGTGAGATGCTCGAGCACCCACAGACTCTGGCGCGAGAGATGATCGTCGAGTCCGAGCACAGCGTGATCGGCAGCGTGGCGAGCATTGGTTTTCCGGTGAAGTTCAGTGCTACGCCCGCGACCGTGCGCAGCGGACCACCGACGCTCGGCGAGCATACGCGCGACGTGCTCGAGGAGCTCGGCTACAGTGAGGCGAAGATCGAGGCACTCTACGCCGCCGCCACTGTGCGTTAGCCGGCCTGCAACCCGCGGACCGCCTCAAAACGGCCCCGCTTTGATGATAAGCTCGGGCGAGCTGAATGATGGCGCCATCACCATTGTGGCGTAATACGGGGAGCATAAAATGATGACCGGTAACTTCTCGCAGCGGCTGTCGATCGGCGTCGCGCTGCTTCTGCTGATGCCTACGGGCCATCTCGTAGCTCAACAGACCTACGGATATACGGACTTTCACGCGACCGGCTCACCCGCCGCCCACAATATTTTCCTCCAGGGCCTACTGCAGCTGCACAACTTCGAATACGAGGACGCGCGTGCATCGTTCCAGGCCGCGCAGTCTGAGGACCCCGAGTTCGTCATGGCCTACTGGGGCGAGGCGCTGACGCACGAGCATCCGCTCTGGAGCCAGCACGACCCTGAGTCTGCACGCGCCGTGCTCGCCAAGCTCGGTGCGACACCCGAGCAACGCGTCGCCCGGGCACAGACCGCGCGCGAGAAAGATTACATCCGCTCCGTCAACACCCTATTCGGCGAAGGCACGCAGGAAGAGCGCGAGCTGGCGTACTCGGCCACGCTAAAGGCCCTATATGAGAAATACCCCGACGATCTCGACGCCGCGGCTCTCTACGCACTGTCCGTGCTGACGACGAGCCATGATGGGCGCGACTTCGCCTATTACATGCGCGCCGGTGCGATTACCGAGGATATCCTCGCCAAGAACCCGCGTCATCCGGGCGCGCTGCACTACAACATTCACAGTTACGACGACCCGATTCACGCGCCGCTGGGCCTGCGCGCCGCGAACGTATACGCCGAGGTCGCCCCGTCGGCCGTCCACGCGCTACACATGGGCTCGCATATCTATTTTGCGCTCGGCATGTGGGAGCTCGGGCTCGAGCGCAACCTGCGCGCCTTCGACGAGGCCATCTCGCGTCAGCCGTCGCCGGACAGCGAGTACGGTAACCAGGCCTATCACTCGCTGACCTGGCTCGTCTACGGCTATGCCCAGCATGGCATGCATGACAAAGCGGCCGAGATGCTCGCACTCATCGAAGAGCAGGTGAAGCGCTATGACAGTCCCGCGCATCGGCGCAACTTCATCAACGCCCGCGCCGGTTACGTCGTCGACACGCAGGATTGGGACGGGCACTTCGCGATGGTCGAGGTCGACTACGACGGGCTAAACCCAGTAACGATTGCAACGGACCAATACGTTCACGGCGTGCGTGCCTTGAAGAATGGAGAAACGCAGCGTGCCGAGGATGCGCTTGCAAGGATCGGCGGCGACAAGCCCGCGAGCTCAGGCAGTCGCCGCGCGATGGTGCCGAGACTATTGCACCTCGGACTCGCCGCACAGATCGATCTCGAGGCCGGACGCACGGAACAAGGGCTCAGGCAGCTTAACGAAGCGGTCGAGCTCGAGGCCAGCGTCCCGCCCGAGTACGGCCCGGCCGTGCCGGCACAGCCGATGGCGGAGCTACTCGGCGACGTCTATCTGTCGCTCGGAGACCGTGCGCGTGCCAAGGAAGCGTATCAGCTATCGCTCACGAGCTACGTCGGTCGCGAGCGCTCGTTGCAAGGACTCGCAAAGGCCAGTCAGTCACACTAGGAGCGCGCGGCCGATGAGAAAGCTTTCCGCGATTATCGTGGCCGCCCTGCTCGCGGCGGCCTGCAGCCCGTCAGGGCAACCGCCCGCTGCAGAGCAACTGTCCGAGCCGACGCCCGTCAATCAAGCCGAGCGTCGGGCGAACACCCACGAAGGCCTGCCTTCGCTTGCCGCGCTCGCCGAAGGCTGGAACACGATCAACCCAGGCGGCGACACGATGTGCGTCTATGGCACGCCGTACGGCTTCTTCGTTCGCCCCGACGATCCACGCAAGCTGCTCGTGACGTTTCCGGGCGGCGGGGCATGCTGGTCGGGGTTAACGTGCACGGACGAACCGGTCGGACGCATGGACGACAACCCGAAAACAGTTCGGCAAGAGGACAATCCTGATGGCACCGGCGGCGTCTTCGCCGAGGACAACCCCGAGAACCCCTTCCTCGGTTATACGAAGGTGCACGTCGGCTACTGCACGGGCGATATGCACATCGGCGACGCCGTGCGCCCCAATGACGGCCCGCTCGAGCCGGGCCAGACGCGCATCAGCGACACGCTGCACTTCAACGGCCATACGAACGCGATGACCGTGATGAACTGGATCTTCGAGAACTTCGAGGCTCCCGAAACCGTCGTCGTCGGCGGCTATACCTCGGGCAGTTTCGGCACACCGTTATACGTCTCGCTCATGGCGGATCACTATCCGAATGCGGCGGTACGGCACATCGGTGACGGCAACGGCGCGCTGTTTATCGGCGAGAATATGCAGCCGCTGCCCGAAGCCTGGAATGCTGTTGAGGTATTGAACCGACACGTCGGCTTCGAGGACATCGATGCGGAGGGCTTCAGCTTCGAGGACATCACGATCGCCGCCGCGCGCCGTCATCCCGACATCGTCTTCAATCAGGTCATCACGGCGCGCGACATGGTCTTCTCCGAGATGATCGAGTACTTGAGCGCAGACGAGCCGATCTTGAATTACATCGAGGCCGGCCAGCGTTACGTCAAAGACCAGGTGCCGAACTACCGCACGTTTCTGGCCGGCGGTGAGAAGCACATCGTCGGCCTCGGTTACTTCGACGCGATCCCGCAGCGCGGCAACCGAAACCGCGGCCTGCCTGACGTTTACGACCGCTTCTACAGCTACCAGGTCAACGGCCGGCGTTACCGCGATTGGATTGCCGACATGGTCGAGGGCCGCCCGATCGAAGATGTGCGCTGCGCAGATTGCGCCGAAATCGAATATTATTCGCCGCCTTAGCGCGGCTCGGGGGCGGTTCGGTAGTGACTCGAACCTCGACCCTCCGCACAAACACGCAACTGAGCGAGGATGGATGCAATGAGTCTTGCCCGTAGTTTGATCGTATCGACCGGTTTCCTTCTGGCCGCCGTGGCTCACGGCCATCACAGCGATGCGGGTTACAACCGCGATTCAGTGGTGGTGCTCGAAGCTGAAGTCGTTCGCTACGTCTTCCGCAATCCGCACGTAACAGTCTTCGTCGAGGCAGAGGACGCGAGCGGTCAAACGGTCGAATGGGAGATCGAAACCGGCTCGACCCCGATCATGCAACGCAGCGGATGGACGCGCGATTTACTGAGCCCGGGTGACACAGTGATCGTAC
>JAOTTJ010000288.1 GCA_029864465.1 Gammaproteobacteria bacterium
AGGCATCGCTGTCGGTGACACCCGTATAGACCTCGAGCTCGTTGCCGGATCTGAGCAGGAATGCCACGCCGCCCGTCAGCGTGGTTGCGGTGCGGCCAAAAAAGATGTCCTCGACGCGATCGTAAGAAACACGGTATGTATGCAGGCCCCGCGTATAGCTCAGACGTGTGCCGACATGCGAATCGAGCAGCGACGTTTCGGCGAGCAGGCGCCTGCCCGTGCCGAGTGAAAGGAGATCCGTGGCACGGTCGGCAAGCTGCACGAATTCGTCGCGCGTTGCGGTACGGAGCACGTCGAGCGCGGCGATACTGAAGTCGCAGCCGAAATCGTCGTAATCGTATTCCATGCCGCTGACGTCGAAATACCAGTCCGCGTTCGAATAGCTCAACCGGGCACCGAGGCCCGTATCGTCTACCTCGCAATCCGCGCGGCCCGTGATTGTCAGCGGCGAGCCGTCACGACGAGTAATAGTCCGGTTAATGTCCAGCGGGTCGAAATCGCTGTGTCGGAACTCGGTGCGCACTGCGAAAGACCAGTTGTCGTTGTGCAGGTCGACCGCGGCGGTCGCCGCCTGCGTCTGGACGAGATTGTCATCGTTCCAGCCGTCGAGGCCGACCCTGATCCCTACGCTGCCGAAGTCGTGCCCGAGATTCGCGCGATAGGCCGTCCTGAGGAGGTCGGCCAGATCCGTCGACGTGTCCGAACGCGATGCCGATACGTCCCACGACGTGCGCTCGGAGAAGCTTCCGCCTAGCGTACCGGACAGGATATAGCCGTCGGCATCGTCCACCTCCGCGGCCATCCGGCCAAACCAGCCCTGGGCGAGCGCCGAGCTCGAGCCGAGTGATAAGAGCAGGCCGACCGCCAGCGGTCCGGCCCCCCCCAATGCATGGCGCCTCGTGAAAATCATGCTCGAATAATAGGCAAAGGCCTGGCCTGCGACTGCGACCTACGTTCAATACAACGATCCAGACGCCGTTTCGTTGACAGGTGGCCCATTCTGCCGGCGGTGCGTGGAGCGCCGTGCCTTGTTCTCGGTACGCAACGTCTGGCGGTAGCGGGCCGGACTCGGTGGAAAACGGTGCCCGGTGGGGCTAAGCTGACCGATCGGATGGAGGCTGCATGACGTGAACGCGCACGACCACAAAGGCCCGAAAATTCTGCTGGGCGTCACCGGCGGGGTCGCGGCTTACAAGAGCCCCGAGCTCGTGCGCCGGCTGATCGAGCAGGGTGCGCAGGTCCAGGTCGTCATGACGCGCGGCGCGCGCGAGTTCGTTTCGCCGTTGACCTTTCAAGCCGTATCGTCGCGTCGCGTGCGCGACGACATCTGGGACAGCGAAGCTGAAGCGGCGATGGGCCACATCGAGCTGGCTCGCTGGGCGGATCTTGTCCTGATCGCGCCGGCTACGGCACATTGTCTCGGTAGCCTGGCCAACGGTCTCGCAGACGATCTGCTGAGCACGATCTGTCTGGCGACGACGGCGCCGATCATGCTGGCGCCTGCGATGAATCACGTCATGTGGCGGCATCCGGCCGTGCAGGCGAACAAGCAGCTGCTGGAGCAGCGCGGTGCACGGTTTCTAGGTCCGGCAACGGGCTCGCAAGCCTGCGGCGAGGAGGGTCCCGGGCGAATGCTCGAGCCCGAGCAGATCGTTGCGGCCGTGTTCGAGGAACCGGCGCGGCTCGCATCGCAGTCGCTCAAGGGACTCACAGTCGTTATCACGGCGGGACCGACGCGCGAGCCGATCGACCCGGTTCGATACGTCACGAACCGTAGCTCGGGAAAGATGGGCTATGCGCTCGCGCACGCTGCGCAACAGGCCGGCGCACGCGTCGTGCTGGTAAGCGGCCCCGTCGCATTGACGCCGCCGCCCGGCGTGGAGCGTGTTGCCGTCGAGACCGCCGAGGAGATGTATGCATCGGTCCACGAGCAAATCGGTACGGCTGATCTGTTCATCGGCTGCGCAGCGGTCTCCGATTACCGGCCGCAGTCGCGTGCGGCTCAGAAAATCAAGCGTAACGCCGAGGAGATGAGTCTCGCGCTCGTTCGCTCGCCGGACACGCTGGCGAGCGTTGCAGCGCTCGATGATGGCCCGTTCACGGTCGGTTTTGCTGCGGAGACTCAGGATGTCATCGGGCATGCCCGCGGGAAACTGACCGGCAAAGGCGTGGACATGATGGCTGCCAACCTCGTCGGGCCGCGCTGCGGCTTCGATCAGGAGACCAATGAGCTCACCGTGCTCTGGAACGGCGGTGAGGTGCAGCTCGATCAGGCGCCCAAAGCCATGCTCGCGCAGCGTCTGATCGCGCTCATCGCGGAGCGCTTCCATGCCGTGCGTGGTTCCGATAGTGCCGCGCCGCAAACCGGCACACCTGTTTCCTAGCCCGTTCCCCGGCAATGTCTCTACGCCAGGCGCAGCGCGTCCAGCTCAAGATTCTCGACGCTCGTGTCGGCAACGACTTTCCGCTGCCTGCCCGGGCCACGGACGGCTCCGCGGGCGTTGATCTACGTGCGTGCCTCGACGAGCCGCTCGAGCTCGGCCCCGGTGACTGTGAGCTAATCCGGTCGGGACTTGCGATTCACCTGGATGACCCGGGTTTGGCGGCCGTGATCCTGCCGCGTTCGGGCCTCGGTCACAAGCACGGTATCGTGCTGGGCAATCTCGTCGGTCTCATCGATTCGGACTATCAGGGCGAGCTGCTGATCTCGTGCTGGAATCGAGGCACGACGAGCTTTCGAATCGATCCCGGCGAGCGGCTTGCACAACTCGTGATCGTGCCTGTCGTTCAAGCGGACTTCGAGGTCGTCGAGGAATTCACAGAGAGCGAGCGCGGGGCCGGTGGTTTCGGCCACACGGGTCGAAGATAGATCTATCTCAGATGCCCTTGAGCTCGCGGAACCGCTCGATGTCCTGGGAGAATGCGGCAGCGATCTCGTCTTGGTCGACGCGGCTGCGCGTCAGGGTCTGCTCGTAGAGGCCGATCGAGGCGATCGTTCGCGAAAGCTCTAATCCCAAGGCTTCGGGCACATCGGGCGCGTCGGGGTTGTCGCTGTACGGCTTGTAGTCGGCGGCTTCGCGCTGCAGACGTCCTAGGCGCTTGCGCAGATTGTTCAAGTAGTGCTCGGTAACCTTAATCTGTGCCGCGAGGAGCTCGAGGCGACGGTCCCTGAGCCGCTCGATCTCGCTGACCGACAGATAGGTATCGAGCAGAACCTGATCGCGGCGGATGTCCTCCATCCGCTCCTGGCGGGCCTGTTCGTCGATCGCGGCGAGCCGGGCGATTTCGGCGCGCTCCTCGTCCGTCAGGGCGCCGATTTCCGAGCCGACGGTCACGCCCTGTGTGTTGAGGAGGTCTCGGTTGCGGCTCGCATACTGCGGTGGGACGTGATCGCCGTAATGGACCACGCCATCATCGTCCACCCAGCGGTACAGTCGCTCCTGGCCAACAGCCAGGCTCCCGAGCAGAGCCAAGCACAGCGCCAAGAGCAAGCTTGAATGAAATCGCGCCTTCACTTTATGTCAAAAAAGCCATAGCCAGCCGATTCCAAGATATACCAGATCAGTCAACCTAGGAAGGGTAACTGGGCCTCAGTTTCTCTAAAAGCCAGCCCTGGCAACGCGCCGTTGCCAGGACGAAATCGCTAGCTCAGCTCGCCTCGCGCGAAGGGGCAATCCCATAACGGTTGCGATAGGAACGCACGCTCGGCAGGAAGGCCGCATATTCTTCGTCTTGCTCGAGATGATCGACGAGGTCGGTCAGGGAAATAATGCTGCGGATCGGGATCTCGAGCTGCCGCTCGAGCTCGGTGACTGCTGAGAGCCGGTTGCGCCCGCCGATCTCCTCTCGATCGAGCGCGACGAGGACGCCGGCAGGCTCTGCGCCGACTGATTTGATGAGATCGATCGCCTCGGTGATTGCCGTGCCGGCCGTGATGACGTCGTCGAGGATGAGCACACGCCCGGTGATCGGCGCACCGATGCTTTGGCCCCCTTCGCCATGGTCCTTGGCTTCCTTGCGGTTGTATGCGAACGGATAGTCGCGATCATAGCGCTCCGCGAGGACAGCGGCTGTCAGCGTGACAAGCCCGATGCCCTTGTAAGCCGGACCGAAGAGCATGTCGAACTCGAAGTCCATGGCCTCGATGGCCGAGGCATAGCAGCGACCCAACTTTGCGGCAGCGTAACCGGTGTTGAACAAGCCCGCGTTGAAAAAGTACGGGCTGATGCGCCCGGACTTGAGCTCGAACTCGCCGAATTTGAGCACCTCGAGCTCCAGGGCGAGCTCCAAAAACTGTGTCTTATAGGCTTCCATGACGATCCCTGCGTTGGCTCCGGTATCATACAGCGCTTCTCGAGCGTTGGGAGTAGCCGCTGATGATCGCCATCGCAGCGCGGACCGAAAGAGCACGAATAATAGGCGCGCGG
>JAOTTJ010000034.1 GCA_029864465.1 Gammaproteobacteria bacterium
TCGAACACGATGGTCATCTTCATCAACCAGATCCGCATGAAGATCGGCGTCATGTTCGGCAGCCCCGAGACCACGACGGGCGGCAATGCACTGAAGTTTTACTCCTCCGTGCGTCTGGACATCCGCCGCATCGGCGCGATCAAGAAGGGCGATGAGGTCATCGGCAACGAAACGCGCGTCAAGGTCGTCAAGAACAAGATCGCCCCGCCGTTTCGCAAGGCCGAGTTCGAGATCCTCTACGGCGAGGGCATCTCGCACGAGGGCGAGATCATCGATCTCGGCGTCGAGGAGAACATCATCGACAAATCCGGTTCCTGGTACAGCTACCAGGGCGACCGCATCGGCCAGGGCAAGGAGAACGTGCGTAACTATCTCATCGAACATCCCGAGATGGCCGCGCAGGTCGAGGCGCAGATCCGCGCCAAGCGCTTGCCGGGTCCGGTAGAGGTCGTGCTCGACGAGGCGGAGGAGGGTGCTGCCCAGCAGCAGGCTTCCTGAGGAAAGCGCCGAGGCTGAGCGCGTCTGCCGCCGCCGGGCGATGGACCTGCTTGCGCGGCGCGATCACAGCCGCCTGGAACTAGAGCGCAAGCTCACCGGGCGTGGCTTCGAGCCCGCCCTCGTCGAGCAGGTGCTCGATGATCTCGTGCGCGATCACCTCCTCGAGGAGGATCGCTTCGTCGAAAGCTTCATCCGTGGGCGCGTGCGCAAGGGACAGGGCCCCGTGCGCATTCGCGGTGAGCTTGCCCAGCGCGGTATCGAGGAGGCCAGCGCAAGCAGTGCGCTGGCCCAGGCCGATTGCGACTGGACGGCACTTGCGGCGGCGGTGCGTGCCAAGCGCTTCGGCGCCGAAGCACCCGCAGATTTCAAGGAGCGCGCGCGCCAGGCGAAATTCCTGCAGTATCGAGGCTTCGAGTCTGAGCAGATTCGCACGGCCCTGGACCTAGCCAGCGATTCGGATTAGTTTGCGGGCCGCGCAACCCCGCTTTCGTCCGTGACCTGAACATGAAGCACAGCAGCAACGAGCTACGCCAGTCCTTCCTGGATTACTTCGCCGAGCGTGGCCACGAGGCCGTGCCGAGCTCCTCGCTCGTGCCCGCGAACGACCCGACGCTGCTGTTCACGAACGCCGGCATGGTGCAGTTCAAGAACGTTTTCCTCGGCCAGGAACAACGCAAGATTCAGCGTGCCGTCAGCGCCCAGCGCTGCGTGCGAGCGGGGGGCAAGCACAACGACCTCGAGAACGTCGGTTATACGGCGCGCCACCATACGCTCTTCGAGATGCTCGGTAATTTCAGCTTCGGCGATTACTTCAAGCGCGAAGCCATCCACTACGCCTGGGAGTACATCACAGGCGTGCTCGGTTTGGCGCCCGAGCGGCTGTGGTGCACGGTGTTCGAAGACGATGAGGAAGCCGCGCAGATCTGGCTCGAGGAAATCGGCGTCGATGCGAAGCGCTTCGGCCGGCTCGGCCTCAAGGACAATTTCTGGGCCATGGGCGACACGGGTCCGTGCGGACCGTGCAGCGAGATCTTTTACGATCACGGCCCCGATGTGGCGGGTGGGCCGCCCGGGTCGCCGGACGAGGACGGCGATCGGTTCGTCGAGGTTTGGAACCTCGTCTTCATGCAGTACGAGCGTGACGAGTCAGGCGAGCTGACTTCGCTGCCCAAGCCCTCGGTCGATACGGGCATGGGTCTCGAGCGCCTAGCTGCCGTCATGCAGGGCGTGCACTCGAATTACGAGACGGACCTGTTTAAAGGTCTCATCGCGGATGCGATGGAGGTAACGAAGACGCGCGACGCCCAGAATAAGTCGTTGCGCGTAATTGCCGATCACATCCGCGCGTGCTCGTTTCTGATCGCCGACGGTGTGTTGCCTGGAAACGAAGGTCGCGGCTACGTGCTTCGACGCATCATTCGTCGCGCCGTGCGTCATGGCTACAAGCTCGGCACGGAAGAGCCGTTCTTTCACAAACTCGTCGAGTCGGTCGAAGCGCAGATGGGTGCGGCATATCCTGAGCTTGGTGCACAGCGTGAGCACGTCGAGCGTGTGCTGCGTCAGGAAGAAGACCGCTTCGCCGAGACTTTGACGCACGGCATGCGCATGCTCGAGGATGCGATTGAATCCTTGCCGGCCGGCGGTGTGATCCCGGGCGAGACGGCGTTCAAGCTCTACGACACCTACGGCTTTCCCGAAGATCTCACGGCCGACGTCGCGCGAGAGCGGAATTTAAGCGTCGATCATGCCGGTTTCGCGAAATCCATGGACCAGCAGCGCGAGCGCGCACGTGCGGCAAGCCATTTTGTGCTCGACCGATCAAAGCTGCCGAGCCTCGATACGCCGACGGCGTTCGTCGGTTACGACGCATTATCGGCTGAGGCTACCGTGACGGCTTTGTTTGCTGAAGGCGAGCCCGTCGAGGTGCTCGAATCGGGGGCGGCTGGGATCGTCGTGCTCGACACTACGCCATTCTACGCCGAGAGCGGCGGACAAGTCGGCGACACAGGTAGGCTCGAAGCGGACGGCGTGCGCTTCACCGTCGACGACACCCAAAAACTCGGGTTGGCGCATGGGCACCTCGGCCGCTTACTCGAAGGTGGGTTGGCGGTCGGCGACGTCGTTAGTGCGCACGTTGATGCACAGCGGCGTGAGGCGACTGTGTTGCATCATTCGGCGACGCATCTCTTGCACGCTGCGCTACGCGAGGTGCTTGGCACGCACGTGCAACAGAAAGGCTCGCTCGTTGCGCCGGACCGGTTGCGGTTCGACTTCTCGCACTACGAGCCGGTCACGGCCGAAGCGCTCAACAAGATCGAGCGCCTCGTTAATGAGCGCATTCGGGTAAACGCGCCGGCCGAGACGCGTGAGATGGAATATGAGGAGGCGATTGCTGCCGGCGCGCTGGCGTTTTTCGGCGACAAATATGCAGATACCGTGCGCGTGCTCACGCTCGGTGAGTCTTCGACGGAGCTCTGCGGCGGCACGCACGTCGCGAGGACCGGCGATATCGGCCTCATGAAGATCGTCGCCGAGAGCGGTATCGCTGCAGGCGTGCGCCGCATCGAGGCCGTGACGGGTCGGGTCGCCGAAGCTTGGATCGAGAACGGCGATGCGCTGCTGCGTGAGGTTGCCGGGCTCGTCAAAGGCGGTCGCGAAGACGTCGCCGAGAAAGTCGGTCAACTCCTCGAGCGCAACCGTGGACTCGAGCGCGAGCTCGAGACGCTGCGCGGGAAGCTTGCCTCGGGCGGCGGCCGGGATCTGATCGAGCAGGCCGTCGACGTTAAGGGTGTCAAAGTGCTCGCCGCGCGGCTCGATGGCGCCGATTCCAAGGCACTCAGGAATGCTGCCGATCAACTCAAAGACCGGCTCGGCTCGGGCGTCGTCGTTCTCGGTGCTGTCGAGGACGATAAGGTCCGCCTCGTTGCAGCCGTTACGAAAGACCTCACCGGTACGGTCAAGGCCGGGGTCTTGATCGGCCCGGTGGCCGAGCACGTCGGCGGACGCGGTGGCGGCCGCCCGGACTTCGCTCAGGCAGGCGGTAACGATCCGGAAAAGCTCGACTCGGCACTCGCGCTCGTGCCCGGGCGGGTCGAGTCCGCCCTTGGAAGTTAGACTTAGTCTAAAAACCCCATTCCCCCGCTGTAAAAATGCATTAACATAGTCCGATCGGCCGGGTGCCTTCGACCCGTCCGGTGTTAGAGGGGGACCGGCCACAACTGTAATAACACCAAGGGCCGGCCAGCCATGGATGCCTCGAAGCCTCGCGGTTCGCTGCGGGTAAGGATCTGCTTCGGAGCGGAAGGGCGGTCCCGGGCGATGTGCTCCGAACTGCGCGAGAAGAAGGCGGAGGAGCGGTCCGGGACGAGGACCGAGAAGGAGTTTGGCTATGCTGATCTTGACCAGACGCATGGGGGAGACGGTGGTCATCGGTGACGATGTGACCGTGACTGTGCTCGGCGTGAAAGGCAATCAAGTCCGTTTAGGCGTTAACGCGCCGAAGCAGGTAGCTGTTCACCGTGAAGAAATCTACGAGCGAATTCAGCGCGAGCAAGAGGACGATCAACCCGTCCGGGCCGTGAGCGCAGGCCGCTAGCTTCGTGGACGCCGCAGCGAGTCTCGAGCTCGCTCGTTAACTTCTCGAGATATGGTGCGGGGGCACACCGCCTTCGCCTGGCTGCGGTTTCCTTTTGCCGCTAGAATCCAATAGCCCGCGCAGTACTAACGATCGGAGAGGTGGCTGAGTGGTCGAAAGCGCTCCCCTGCTAAGGGAGTAAGGGTTAAAAGCCCTTCGAGGGTTCGAATCCCTCCCTCTCCGCCAGCATACGAAAAGGCCCCTGCAAGGGGCCTTTTCGTATGCTTGGTCGGAGCGGGCGGTTTGATGAGAGCCCTTCGGTTCGACTAATCGGCAGGATTGCCGATTTGGACGGCGACGCGTTAGCGGAGCCGCCCGAAGGGCGCGAGCCAGGGATGGCGAGCGTCAATCCCTCCCTCTCCGCCAACAAATCCAGAGCTTTCTTACGACGGACTCTTCGGTCTCTGAGATCCTCGCAAACGCGCGCTGCTGGCCGCCCGCCATTTCTGATTGAGACCCAAGTCACGTAACAACTTGTCATAATACGAGAGCATCGACGTTTCAGCGAAGCCGGAGCTCATAGACCTTATGACACAGCCACATTCCAAAGCGCTCGGCATGAGCACGTTAGCGTTCACCGTGTGTTTCGCGGTGTGGTCGATCTTTTCGATCATAGGCATTCAGATAAAGACAGAGCTCGGCCTGTCAGATACGCAGTTCGGCCTGCTTGTGGGAACCCCGATCCTCACGGGGTCACTGTCCCGGCTATTCCTGGGTGTCTGGACGGATCAATACGGAGGCCGCCTCGTTTTCTCGCTGACCATGATCTGCGCGGGCGTCGCGACCTTCTTGCTGTCATACGCGACCAGCTACGAATTGATGTTGCTGGCAGGCCTGGGAGTCGGTCTTTCCGGTGGCAGTTTTGCGATCGGAGTGGACTATGTGTCCAAGTGGTATCCCACGGATAAGCAAGGAACCGCTTTAGGAATATTCGGCGCCGGTAACGTCGGCGCAGCCGTCACGAAGCTGGTTGCTCCGTTCGTGCTCGTAGCCTACGGTTGGACCGCGGTCGCGCAGGTATGGGCCGTCGTACTGATCGTCATGGCGATCGTCTTTTGGCTCGTAGCTGATGACGATCCCCATCTGCGTGACCGGCGCGCGCGGCATGAAGGACCTAGATCCACGCTCGCACAGCTCGAGCCGCTCAAGCACCTGCAGGTCTGGCGCTTCGCCCTTTATTATTTCTTCGTCTTCGGTGCCTTCGTTGCGCTCGCGCTCTGGTTGCCGAACTATCTGGTCAATGTGTATGGACTGGACATCAAGACCGCCGGCATATTAGCGGCCGCCTATTCGATTCCGGCCAGCATCTTCCGCGCCTATGGCGGGCATTTGTCCGATCGCTACGGCGCCCGACAGGTCATGTACGTGACGTTGGGCGTCTGCATGGTTTGCCTGTTCATGCTTTCCTATCCAGAAACGGACTACGTGATTCATGGAATCCGGGGCCCGATTGCGTTCTCGACCTCGATGGGGCTCGTTCCCTTCGTCGTGATAATATTTCTACTCGGTTTTTTCATGTCGTTGGGCAAGGCAGCCGTATTCAAGCATGTCCCGGCTTACTATCCTGATCACGTCGGGTCGGTCGGTGGCCTGGTCGGTATGATCGGCGGCCTCGGCGGTTTCTTCCTGCCCATAGCTTTCGGCGTGATGAATGACCTGACCGGCCTTTGGACCGGCTGTTACATGCTGCTGTTCGGCCTCGTCGTGGTTGCATTCACCTGGATGCACATCGCAGTCCACCGGATGGAGCTAAAGGCAGCTGGAACGACGATCCGCGACCTGCCTGAATTCCCCGAGATGGAGGGCATGACGCCGGCGAAAAACGTACTCCACGACTGGCAGCCCGAGGACTCGATGTTCTGGAAAGCCATCGGCGCCAACGTTGCGAATCGCAATTTGTGGATTTCCATTCCCTGCCTGCTGCTCGCGTTCGCTGTCTGGATGGTCTGGTCTGTTGTCGTTGCCAGACTGCCCGCTGTCGGTTTCGACTTTTCGACAGATCAGCTCTTCTGGCTTGCGGCCCTGCCCGGCCTGTCCGGGGCGACCCTGCGTATCTTCTACAGCTTCATGGTTCCAATCTTCGGCGGGCGGCTGTGGACGACGCTGTCTACGCTTTCGCTGCTCATCCCCTGCTTCGGTATTGGCTATGCCGTGCAGAACCCGGAGACGCCTTACGTCATTCTCCTGATCCTGGCGCTGCTGTGCGGCCTGGGCGGCGGTAACTTCTCGTCCTCCATGGCCAACATCAGTTTCTTCTTCCCGAAAAAGCGCAAGGGCAGCGCGCTCGCGCTCAATGCGGGCCTCGGCAATACCGGCGTGTCGGTCATGCAGTTCGCCGTCCCCATCGCGATCACCTTCGGTATCTTCGGTACGCTCGGCGGTCCGCCTCAGGAACTCGCAAATGGCGAGACGCTCTGGCTGCAGAATGCGGGCTTCATCTGGGTGCCGTTCATCATCATTTCCGCTGCTATTGCGTGGTTCGAGATGAACGACATTCCCTCGGCCAAGGCGAGCTTCTCGGAACAGGCTGTGATCTTCCAGCGCAAGCACAACTGGATCATGTGTGTGCTCTATACGGGCACGTTCGGCTCGTTCATCGGCTATTCCGCAGGGTTTCCGCTGCTCGCCGGAATAGCTTTTCCCGACACAAACGTGCTGGCGTTTGCGTTCCTGGGACCGCTGGCCGGAGCCATATCGCGCGCCGCCACGGGTCGGTTGGCCGACAAATGGGGCGGTGGCCGGGTCACGTTCTGCGTCTTCGTGAGCATGATTCCTGCCATATTGGGCGTCTTGTATTTCCTTACGATCAAAGACCAGCCGGGCGCCTTCTGGGGCTTCTTCACGATGTTCATGCTGCTGTTCATCGCGACGGGCGTGGGCAACGCCTCCACGTTCCAGATGATTCCGATCATCATGCGTCAAGAGATGCCGCGCCTGTTTCCTGACGAACCGCCAAGGGAGCAGTTGAGGCAGGCCGAGACGGAATCAGCTGCAATCATCGGATTCACGGCGGCGATCGCGGCATACGGTGCATTCTTCATTCCCAAGTCCTATGGCACTTCGATTCAACTGACCGGCGGCCCGGAGGGAGCGCTCCTGTGCTTCCTGGCCTTCTATGGTCTCTGCGCCATATTGACTTGGTACGTCTACACGCGGCGCGGCGGGTTCCTCTACGAGGTCGAGCGCGGTAGTACCGCGCAGGAACCCGTCGGCAGCACTACATGAAAGGACAGGCAACATGAGCCATCTGCTTGACCGGCTGAATTTCTTCAGCAGGGCCACTATCACCGATGCCAGCGGCCACGGGATCACGACGACCGAGGATCGGCGCTGGGAGGATGGCTACCGAAAGCGCTGGCAACACGACAAGATCGTCCGCTCGACACATGGCGTGAACTGCACGGGCTCGTGCTCGTGGAAGGTCTACGTGAAGGGCGGCATCGTCACTTGGGAGACGCAGCAGACCGACTATCCCCGCACGCGCCCCGATCTCCCGAACCACGAGCCGCGCGGCTGCTCGCGTGGAGCAAGTTACAGCTGGTACATCTACTCGGCCAACCGACTGAAATACCCGCTCGTGCGCTCACGGCTCGTGCGGCTCTGGCGTGAGGCCCGCAAGACCCTTACGCCGGTCGCCGCCTGGACCTCGATCGTCGAAAACCCGGAAAAGCGGGCCTCCTATACCAGTATTCGTGGGCACGGCGGTTTCGTTCGCGCGCAGTGGGACGAAGTCACCGAAATCATTGCTGCAGCGAATGCTTACACGGCGAGGAAATACGGCCCCGATCGCGTGATCGGCTTTTCACCGATTCCGGCGATGTCGATGGTCTCTTACGCTGCGGGCTCGCGCTATCTATCGCTGCTGGGCGGGACCTGCATGTCCTTTTATGACTGGTATTGCGATCTTCCGCCCGCCTCACCTATGACCTGGGGAGAGCAGACCGACGTTCCGGAGAGCGCAGACTGGTACAACTCAGGCTTCCTGATGCTCTGGGGCTCCAATGTGCCCCAGACACGCACGCCCGATGCGCATTTCTACACCGAAGCGCGTTACAAGGGGACCAAGTCGGTCGTAGTTTCGCCTGACTATTCGGAAGCGGCGAAGTTCGCCGACATCTGGCTCCATCCGAAGCAGGGCACCGACGCCGCGCTCGCCATGGCGATGGGACACGTGATCCTGCGCGAATTCCATGTCGATCGTCAGGTCGACTATTTCGAGGACTACGTCCGCCGCTACTCGGATATGCCGATGCTCGTTCGCCTGATCGAAAGCGACGGCAGGCTCGTCCCCGAACGTCTACTCCGCGCGTCCGACTTCGAGGACCAACTCGGGGAAGAGAACAATCCGGAATGGAAGACGGTCGCCTACGACGAGAACTCGAGCCAATTCGTTACGCCGAGGGGGTCGATCGGTTTTCGCTGGGGCGACAAAGGCAAATGGAACCTCGAGGAAAAGGACAGCGGAGGCGCGGACACGGCTTTACGGTTGACGAACATCGCAGACGGCCAGCATGACGCCGTGGTCGACGTTACGTTTCCCTATTTCGGCAATCGAGAGCACGACTACTTCAAAGGCACGGATCATCCCGATACGCTCGTGCGTCGTGTGCCGGTCCTCGAAGCCAATCTCTCGGGCCGCAGAGTGCTCGTGGCCACCGTCTATGATTTGTTCATGGCCAACTACGGCGTAGATCGTGGTCTGGGCGGCGAGCATATTGCGCAGGACTACGGGGATAACCAGCCATACACGCCGGCCTGGGCCGAGCAGATCACCGGTGTGCCTGCCGACCACATCATCACGGTCGCACGCGAGTTCGCGACAAATGCCGAGAAGACGCGCGGCAAGTCGATGGTCATTCTCGGCGCGGGCCTGAACCACTGGTACCACATGGACATGAACTATCGGGGGATCATCAATCTCCTGGTCATGTGCGGATGCGTCGGCCAGTCCGGCGGTGGCTGGTCGCACTACGTCGGCCAGGAAAAGCTTCGGCCGCAAACTGGCTGGCTGCCGCTCGCGTTTGCGCTGGACTGGAGCCGCCCGCCGCGCCAGCAGAACTCCACGAGCTTTTTCTACGCGCATACCGACCAGTGGCGCTACGAGACGCTGAATGTCAGCGAAATCCTGTCGCCGACGGCGCCGGATGGCTCGTGGAGCGGGTCGTTGATCGACTTCAACGTCCGTGCCGAGCGCATGGGCTGGTTACCCTCTGCGCCGCAGCTGAAGACCAACCCGCTCGACGTGACGCGAGCGGCGCGCGCGGCAGGCCAGGAGCCCAAGGACTATGTCGTGGCCGCGCTCAAGTCGGGCGGCTTGGAGCTGAGCTGCCACGACCCCGACGATCCGGCCAACTGGCCGCGCAACCTGTTCGTCTGGCGCTCCAATCTGCTCGGTGCCTCCAGCAAGGGCCACGAGTACTTCCTCAAGCATCTGCTCGGCACGTCCCACGGCGTGCAGGGCAAGGATCTCGGCGAATCCGGCCGTGCGAGGCCCGAGGACGTCGTCTGGCATGACGAGGCGCCCGAAGGAAAGCTCGATCTGCTGGTGACGCTCGATTTTCGCATGTCTACGACCTGCGTCTATTCGGACATCGTTCTGCCGACCGCAAGCTGGTATGAGAAGAACGACCTCAACACCTCCGACATGCATCCCTTCATCCACCCGCTCTCGGCAGCGGTGGATCCCGTCTGGGAAACCAAATCGGATTGGGAGATCTATAAAGCGATCGCGAAAAAGTTCTCAGCCGTCGCTCCCGAGGTGCTGGGTGAGGAGGAGGATGTCGTGCTCACGCCGATACTCCACGACACTCCTGCCGAGATGGCACAGGCCTTTGGCGTCTCCGACTGGAAACGCGGCGACGTGGAACCGGTCCCGGGCAAGACCATGCCGCAAGTGTCTGTCGTCAAGCGCGACTATCCCAATCTCTATAGACGCTTCTCGGCGCTCGGGCCTCTGATGGACGAGCTGGGCAATGGCGGAAAAGGTATCGGCTGGAAGACGGGGCAAGAGGTCGAGCACCTCAAAGCCTTGAATGGTGTCGTGGCCGAAGATGGCCCGACCAAGGGACTGGCGCGCATCGACAGCGATATTGACGCGACCGAGGTCATCTTGATGTTGGCGCCGGAAACCAACGGTGAGGTCGCGGTAAAAGCATGGGATGCGCTCTCGCAGGTCACGGGCCGCGACCATACTTACCTCGCATCGCCCAAGAAAGACGAGAAAATCCGCTTCCGTGATGTCGTGGCACAGCCGCGCAAGATCATCTCATCGCCCACCTGGTCCGGACTGGAAAGCGAAAAAGTCTGCTACAACGCAGGCTACACGAACGTGCACGAATTGATCCCCTGGCGCACGCTGACCGGCCGCCAGCAGCTCTACCAGGATCACCTGTGGATGCGGGCCTTCGGCGAAGGCTTCTGTGTCTATCGTCCGCCGATAGATACCAAAGCGGTCAAGCCGATGCTCGACCGTGCCGAGGGCCAAAAGCACGTCGTGCTCAACTTCATCACACCCCACCAGAAATGGGGCATACATTCGACCTACACGGACAACCTGCTGATGCTCACGATGTCGCGGGGCGGCCCGATCGTCTGGATGTCGGAGACGGATGCAGCGGCGGCCGGGATCGAGGACAACGACTGGGTCGAGGCCTTCAATTCGAATGGCGCAGTCGTCGCTCGTGCGGTCGTATCACAGCGCATGAAGCAGGGAACGCTGTTCATGTATCACGCTCAGGAAAAGATCACGAACACGCCTGGCTCGCCACTGACGGGCCAACGCGGCGGAATACACAACAGCGTCACGCGCGCGATCGTCAAACCGACACACATGATCGGCGGCTACGCCCAGCAGAGCTACGGCTTCAACTACTACGGCACGGTCGGCTCGAACCGCGACGAGTTCGTCATCGTCCGCAAGATGACGAAAGTCGATTGGCTCGACGGATCCGAAAGCAGGATAGGAGAGACCGGATGAAAATTCGCGCGCAGATCGGCAAGGTCCTCAATCTCGACAAGTGCATCGGTTGCCATACGTGCTCGGTGACCTGCAAGAACGTCTGGACCAGTCGCGAAGGCATGGAATATGCCTGGTTCAACAACGTCGAGACCAAACCCGGCATCGGCTATCCCAAAGACTGGGAGAACCAGGATCGCTGGAACGGGGGCTGGGAACGGCTTCGCAACGGGCGCATTCAACCGCGCATGGGCGGCAAATGGCGCCTGTTGGCCAAGATCTTCGCCAATCCGGATCTTCCCGAAATCGACGAGTATTACGAGCCGTTTACCTTCGACTACGAGCATCTGCACAACGCGCCGGAGATGAAAGCGATGCCCACGGCCCGCCCGCGCTCGCTGCTGTCGGGAGAGCGGATGGAAAAGATCGAATGGGGCCCGAACTGGGAGGAGCTGCTCGGCGGCGAATTCTCCAAGCGCGCAGCCGATTACAACTTCGAAAACATCGAGAAGGAGATATACAGCCAGTTCGAGAACACCTTCATGATGTACCTGCCCCGCTTGTGCGAGCACTGCCTCAACCCGAGCTGCGTTGCCGCCTGCCCGTCCGGTGCGATCTACAAGCGCGAGGAAGACGGGATCGTGCTGATCGACCAGGAGAAGTGCCGTGGCTGGCGCATGTGCGTCTCCGGATGCCCCTATAAGAAGATTTACTACAACTGGAATACCGGCAAGTCGGAGAAGTGCATCTTCTGTTACCCGCGTATCGAGGTTGGGCAGCCCACAGTCTGCTCGGAGACCTGTGTCGGGCGCATCCGCTATCTGGGCGTTTTGCTGTACGACGCAGACCGGATTGAGGAGGCCGCCTCGGTAGCCGATCCGCAGGATCTCTATCAGTCGCAACTGGATATCTTCCTCGACCCCAATGATCCGGCCATCAGTAAACAAGCGGCCAAGGACGGCGTTCCCGATGCCTGGATCGAAAGCGCCAAGCGATCGCCTGTCTACAAGATGGCAATGGACTGGAAGGTCGCGTTTCCGCTGCATCCGGAGTATCGGACACTGCCGATGGTCTGGTACGTGCCGCCCTTATCGCCGATCAGCGCGGCAGCCGAGTCCAGCAAGATCGCCGTCAACGACGGCATGCCGGACGTCCGCTCCCTGCGCATCCCGCTGAAGTATCTCGCCAATCTCCTGACCGCAGGCGACGAGGAGCCCGTAGCGTTGTGCCTCGAACGCATGCTGGCCATGCGCAGCTATATGCGCGCCAAGACGATCGATGGCGTCATTGCCGAGGATGTTGCCGAAAAAGTCGGGCTGAGCGCCGCGCAGATCGAAGATATGTACCACGTCATGGCGATCGCCAACTATGAGGATCGGTTCGTGATTCCCACGGTCCATCGCGAAGAGGTCGAGGACGCTTACGAGGTGCGCGGAAGCTGCGGCTTCTCCTTCGGCAACGGCTGCTCCGGCGGATCGTCGGCGCCGAATCTCTTCGGCACGCCCAAACGCACACGAGCCGCATTTCCGGTCAAGGTCACGAGCTCATGACTCGCACGTTCAAAGTCCTATCGGCGCTGTTGTCCTATCCCACCGCGGAAATCCAGGAGGCGATGGACGATTGTCTGCCTGCATTAGAGCAAGAGAACCTGGTGCCTGCTCCATTCTACGAAGGCATGACGCGCTTAATTGGCGAGTATCGGGACCGCGACCTCATAGACCTTCAGGAGCGTTACGTCTTACTCTTCGACAGAACCCGTTCGCTGTCGCTGCATTTGTTCGAGCACGTGCACGGGGAAAGTCGCGACCGAGGCCAGGCCATGGTCGATCTGCAGGCCCTGTATCAATCCCACGGCCTGGCGATCGACACGACCGAGCTCCCCGACTATTTGCCGTTGTTCCTCGAATTCCTCTCGACGCTGCCACTCGAGCAAGCGTTAAAGCTATTAGGGGAACCCGCGCATGTGCTTGCGGCGCTTGGTGAACGCCTGCGCAAGCGCGACAGCAGCTATGCGGCCGCGTTCGAGCTGCTGGGCGCGCTTGTGGCTCCGGCAGATCCCAGTGTGACGGAAACCCTCATGCAAGAGGTGGATGACGATCCGGAAGATCTCGATGCCCTCGATGCCGCCTGGGAGACGGCGGCCGTGCGCTTCGGCCCGGAGACAGCGAACGACACCTGCCCGAAAGCGATCCCGATATTGAACAGAGCGAAGTGCCCGAGCTCGCCAGGCGCGGCCACCGTCGTGCAGAGAGGCCCCAACGATGACTGAGTTTCTCAACCACCTGCTCTTCGGCATCTATCCCTATATCGCCCTTGCGGTCCTCGCGATCGGCTCGGTCATCCGCTATGACCGCGAGCCATACAGCTGGCGCTCCGGATCGAGCCAGCTTCTTCGCCGCAGGCAACTGATGCTCGGGTCGGTGTGCTTTCACCTGGGCGTGCTCGTTATTTTCGTCGGGCATTTCGTCGGTCTGCTGACGCCGATTCGGTTTTTCGAAGCCGTCGGCGTCAGTCATGGCGCTAAGCAGATCCTGGCCATCGTCGCAGGCGGCGTGGCCGGCGTACTGGCGCTCTTCGGGGCATCCTTGTTGCTGCACCGCCGAGTCTTCGATCCGCGGATCCGCCGCACGTCGAGCTTCAGCGATATGGCGGTCCTCGTCTTGCTCTGGTTGCAGCTCGCGCTGGGGCTGGCGACGATTCTGATCTCGCTGGATCATCTCGACGGTGAGGAAATGCTGAACTTCATGGCCTGGGCGCAAGGCATCTTTGCGTTTCGCCCGGACGCAGCGGACTATGTGCTGAATGCGCATCCGATATTCAAGGCGCATCTGTTCCTGGGGCTGACGATCTTTCTCCTATTTCCCTTCACGCGTCTGATCCACATGCTGTCCGCGCCGATCCGCTACGTCTGGCGGCCCGGTTACCAGATCGTGCGCAGCAAGAAAGCGCCAGCGTGACGGCAACGCCAGTGAAGACTGAATAGATCATGGAAGCGCTCGCCGCCCACTGCCGACTAATCCCGGACGAAGCCATCGCGGCAGAGGTGCAGAACCATCCATCGCAGACCCCAGAGTC
Organism: Gammaproteobacteria bacterium; assembly: GCA_029864465.1. Classification (GTDB taxonomy): domain Bacteria; phylum Pseudomonadota; class Gammaproteobacteria; order Steroidobacterales; family Rariloculaceae; genus JAHEEM01. The sequence goes on from JAOTTJ010000034.1 coordinate 14,163, forward strand.
GGCTTGGGCGGCTGCGGCGGAAGCGTTGGCCGTCAAGGCGTTGCTGCTGGCCGAGGCGGACAGGCTCGGCGTGACTGCCGGTCCGGTCAAGGACGCTGCCGGCCGCGATCTCGCGCCCGATGATGCCCGTATCGAAGCGCTGATCGAGCAGGAGGTCGTCACACCGAAGGCCGACGAGCAGACGTGTCGGCGCTACTATCGACGCCATCTGGAGCGCTTCAGTAGTCCTGATCTCGTCGAGGCCTCACATATCCTGTTCGCGGTACCGGCGACGGACTCTGGTAGGTATGCGCGGGCGATTGCGCAAGCAGAGGAAACCATCGCCGAGCTGAGTACGCATCCCGAGCGCTTTGCAGCCTTGGCGGCGGAGCGCTCTGCGTGTCCGTCACGGGATCAGGGCGGCAATCTGGGCCAGGTGGGCCCGGGGCAGACCGTCAGCGAGTTCGAGGCGGTGCTTTTCGAACTCGAGCCCGGGCAACTCTGCCCCGAGCCGGTGGAGACGCGTTACGGCGCGCACGTCGTGAAAGCCGGGCGCAGGATCGCCGGTCAGACCCTGCCCTTCGAATACGTACGGGATAGGATTGCGGGGTACCTGGAGGAAGCGAGCTGGCGGCGTGCCGTCGCGCAGTACATCAGTCTTCTCGCCAGTACGAACCCAAGCGCCTCCGAGCAGGCGCCTTCACCCAGCCCATAGAACGGACAGTGAGTTGCCGTCGGGCTATATCAGAACGACGCCGACAGCATCGCCCAGAATCTCAGCGTGTCCGTCGCGAAGCCGTCGGCGCTATAGCTCGCCATTTTCAGGAGCACAGAATAATTATCGGCGAACGCCCAACCGGCCGATAGGTCGAGCTCATCGCCGTAGCTGCCGCCGCCGGTATCGGCAGAGAAATCGTGGTAGACGGCGGTCAAGTTGACCCGCCCTACACGCCCTGTCACCGTCACTTGGAAATCCTCTATGCCGTTCGCGGGCGTCGCGAGAAACATGTCGGCCCAGCCCTGGAATGCATGAAGCGTGGCCAACGGCGTCGTGAATGCTCGCCCCGGCGTGCCGTCGCCCTCGAGAACCTCATAGCCCAACTTGACGCTGTAGTCCGACCCGGCCAGGCCGGCCTCCAGGAAGAGGTAGTCCGCCTCGTAATCGGTCGGGTTGTCCGCATAGTCTCCCTGACGGGCGTACTCTGCCACGTAGGGCATGGTGAATCGCTCGCTCAAGTCGAGCGTGCCCGTCAGCCGCAGGCCCAGCGTCTGGTTCGAGGCGGCCGCCGCGTTGTCGAAGTCGAGCAGATACGCATATCCCATCAGGTTCGCGCTTGCGGGCAGATCGTAATTCGCATCCAGAAAATGCGACGAGCTCCCGAGGTCGGCTGCCGGCACACCGCTGCTCGGGCCGAAAATCCGATTGACATTCGAGACATAGGTATAACGCGCCTCGAGCGACTCTGAGAACGCGTGCGTGATTTCCAGCGCGTCGTAGGTCTGCTCGTTCTGCCGCCAGCCCACGCCGCCGATGAAGCGCTGGTTGGCGTGATTGATGCGCTGGCGCCCGAGCACGAGCCCGGTATCCGCAAAGCCGCTGTACCGGATCAGAGCCTGATTGAGATCCGTTCCCTTGGGATCGGCCACGACAGGCCGAGTCGTCTTGCCGTTGCGGGTGCTGTTGAAGCTGTCGGACCCGGCGGGCCTAAGGTCATCCATCTCCAGGAAAAGTGAGAAATCCCGAAAGGCCTCGCTAGTGTAGGATAGGCGCGTTCGTAAGGTCGATGCGTTGGCGTTGGCAGCGATGCTGTCCTGGTCGACGAGCTCGTACCGGTAGCGGAAAGCCAAGCCGACCGATCCGTCGCGCAGCGCCTGCATGAACTGCGACTCCTGACCATTTACGGCGGTCACGTGCGAAAGCAGACCTATGAGGACGCACGCCGACGACGTCCCGCAAAGAATCGTTCCCTGACTCGACATGTTACTCCCTAAACTCAAGCCGTCTACACCGGCGCACGAGACCGCAGGACATTCAAGAACCCTGCGGGAAGATGGGACGGAGGATCCTTGCTGCACCGCCGGCGAGAGTCAAGCGAGGCGCTCTCATGTGCTACATGCGGCTTCTGCGCGCAGCGAGAAAACGTGATGTTCATCAGATCGCGCCGTCGAATGTAGCCACAAAGGATCCACAAAAAGAGCAGACACCTCTGTCGGGGAAGAGTCGATGACAGATGGCTCGGCAGCCGCGAGCGACAATGGTGATTTCAAAGGTCTTGGCATGGTGGATCAGCCGACATCTGGTGATCGATGCGCTCTGACCAGGGTCCTCGGTACGCGCGCGATGGGTCTCAGGATGAACTCGAGGCGCACGGGATCCGCTGCATCATAAGATCAGGCAGCAACTGCTACGACAATGTGGTCATGGAAAGCTTTCTCGGACTCCTGAAGTGAGAGCGCGCGAATTCAGTTGACGCTTCGATTGACGGCTAGCGTCTCAAGGGGAGGTTTTCAACTGGCTCCCTCCGGCTAAATCCGTCATTCAGGTTAGTCCCAACATGTAGATTCTGAATGTGCGAACTTTCGAAAACGCGGTCATTCAGCGTGCCAGAGTAGCTATTGTAAAAAGGGTAGAATCCGGATTGTGTTCAACTATTCTTAATGAATTAACTGTGCCACTTCGATTTCGCACCGGCAGAGATTTGCACGTCAAGGAACTGGGAACGAGCCTCTCAGCAAGCGGTGGACTCTGGATTCGGAAAAAGATTTGATTGATCCTCGTCGTCGCGGTGCGACAGACAGACAAAGTCTTTCTCCACAAGCAGTTTTAGTATCTTTCCATCGGGCAAATTAACTTTGCCTCTAAGGGATACTACTGCGTCATCTTTGGCCCATTGCATGATCTTCTCGGTCGGAAGTCCGATGGTAATACGATCGCCCTCATACGCTGCGGTTTCCACAGAGCCGCTTGGCAGCGCCTCCAACGCGTAAGTAAACGCGCTACCGTAGGGGAAACGGGTTCGCCCTTCGACGAGCCCCTTTTCATCAGCCGCCACCACTTCGCTACGTGACAACCGAAGCCGGATGGAGTCATCTAACAATCGCAGCTTCACTAGTCGTTCCTCTAGGTTGTGTCATGTGGACCTCTAACAATATCTCCGCTGGGTCTTTCGTGGGCGATATTCCATCAAAATAAGGATCCGCGAGCAGACATACTTGAGCGAGCGCTGACGCTCCGCACGGCGCGTTCCAGTTTAACTCACTGATCCAGATTGGTCCGCTTGATCGGGTAGTCTGGCCGCTGGGAGTCCGTGATGAACTCCAGGGCCACCCTTGCCTTGATGCACGAGATACCGCCTAACGGGGTTGAAACCCCAGCCGAGAGCCATCGTTGGTCAGCGAGATCTTTTGATGAAGGGCTGGCAGCAAAACCGTTGTCTACTCAACAGGATGCCGAGACAAGCAAGGATTCCCCGTATTTCTTCCTGATAGCAGGGAAACGTGGCGTTAGAGCGAAGTTTGGATGAGAAATCGATTCCACGGTGGGCCGGCCGGAACCAACAAGCCGGCAAAGTCACGACTGATCAGCCTGAAGGCTCCAGAGGACTTACTCGAAGCATTCAGAACCAAGGCCCGCTTGCATGGCCGGCCCTACCCGTCACGGATCAAGGACCTCATGAAGCAGTGGCTGGTACATGACTGACCTGCCTTATTCTCGTCGTCGGCACCAGGCGAGTGCGTAAGGGCGGCCTGAGCTC
>JAOTTJ010000289.1 GCA_029864465.1 Gammaproteobacteria bacterium
CTGGAGTCGACTGCACCTCAGTAACTGGAAAGACACCCCCATTGGAAGAGCACGCTGATGCGAAGACACAAAACAAAATCAGTATCAGTGAGATGACGTTCATATCCAAATGACGCTTACTCTTAAAGATTAGCAAGTCTACGATGTTACGGCAGCTTTCGGCCAGGAGCCGACGTTCAGCTGATCCCGCGTTCGCTAGCTTCTGAAAATCATGACGGCTAACTACATTCATGTCAGGAGCCGCGTCAATGCTCACCTCTTGATTGCGATCCCCTGGACCTCAAACCGTGCGTCGAACAACAAATTGGCCACGCCTATGAAAGCGCGCGCCGGATACTCTTGCGTAAAGAACGTCCGATAAACGTCGTTGAACGCCTGATACTGAGACAAGTCGGTGCAGAAGACCTGGATGGACACGATGTCGTCCATCGTCATTCCAGCCGCTTCGACGTTGCTCCTTATCGCATTCATGACGTTGCGTGCCTCGTCTGCAGGATCATCTGGAACCTCGAGATTCTCATCCGTGCCGAGCGCTCCCGCTAGATAGAGTGTATCCCCGACCAATACAGCGCCACTGTACGGGGGAATATTCCCGTCGGCCCCAGAGCGGCCATCGACGTACGTACGCGATGCCTGCGCGTGCACAGTGATTGTAGCCACCGCCGCCAATACAAACGTGCAAACTGTTGCCAGATTTCGATTAGTCATTCTTCTTACCTCTCTATCGACGCTCGATCTAGTGTGATTTCGGCAACGCTAGCCCAATCAGATAGCTTTTGTTTCAACCTGACCCCGCCCGGATATGCATCGTCGTGCATATTAATTGGTAAACAACGGCGGCTTTCGGCCAGCTCAAGCTGTTTACTTACTGTCGAGAATATATCACTCGAACTTCCGCTTTGGAGCCAACTCTCGCCGTGATTTTTCGTTAACGATCTGGACTCGGTCCCGACGACCGCTTTCGAGCGAGAAGCAGACGCCCTAAATCGCAACGTTAAAGATTTTCATAACGGCGAAGTACGGCCAAATGCGGACCTGCTCAGAGTCACGATTACCGGAGCAGGAAACGCCTCGCTGCTTCCGGATCGCAATCGTAACTCGCGATTTCCATCTGCGGGGTGTAGATCAATTCCCTGGAGTGAGTCAGCGGCTCGGCTATGAACTCGGGATCCTCGAGGACGAACTCGGCTGAGATTCGCGTTCCGTTCTCGATGAGTCGATATCGCTCGACGACGTGCTTTTGGGCACCCGAAGGAACGCCGATCTGATAGGGCGAACGATGATCTGTGAAATTCGTGGTGTCGACCACCAGTGTTTCACCTTCCCACCAGCCGATGGAGTGACCGCTATGAAACCGTTCGCTGGCGTCCGGGTGAGACCGGCCGTCCATGTACACCGTTCTCTCCTCATCCCAAAATGCAATTCGAATCACGACAACCTGCTGTTCTTCGTTGATCTCGATCTGCAGCGGGAACAGATTGCTCGAGATAATCATCGCGGGTGTGGGCCGGCCAATGCACTGGGCTTCAGGGTTCTCGGCAGAGAACGAGTCGTATGCTGCCTGCGCCGCAGCACCTTGCTCCGTCAGCCTGAGCTCGGCCCGGAAGAAGCCGTCGAAGCCCCCGGGATAGCTAACGAGCTCGGAGCTATCAGCCATCCATATGCCTTCCAGGGTATCGGTACTCTCGGTAGCCGTAATCCTGATCGGTTCTGGCTCTCCAGTCGCTCGGTCCCGAGACGCTTCTAGGACGATTCCACCTTCCTTTTCGATGGACGCGAGTAGCCCATAAGGACGCCCGTCGACCGCCGCATGCACCGTAGCGCTGATACGGTCGCCAACCAATAAGGAATCACGCGTCCAGCCGCGTCGTGCTAGGGAGATCGCCGAGCTCATCTGTATCGTCCATTCGACGCGCTCGCCGTTCGCGTTGGGCGCCTCCACCGTGAAATACGTATGTGGATTTCGCATGCTGTACTCGGTGACAACACCCTCGAGGCTCACTACCGAATCCATGTCGAGACCAGCATCGCTGTGATGGCTCCAAGCCGGTGCCGCAAACATCAAGGCCGCCGACAGATTTATCGTGTGTCTCATGCTCTTATGTTCCCCTTGGCCATAGACTTATCAGCATGATGGTACCAGGCTGATTTGGTGAGTCTCTAGCTTCGACTCGATTAGTCGGGATCGACAAGGACTCGTCGCCTTCGGGAGACAGGCTAAGGAAGTCCCGGAAAGCTCCCACGCTACCAGGCCACAACCCTGTTCCCGCAGAGGATGGCATCTGTCTGATCACGGCAGCCACCATTGCCAGCCGCGAGGGTCTCGGGCAAATCTAGGGCAGCCTCAGTAACCGATGGGGTAAGGCCCTGAAGGAGCAAAAGGTAGCCGGGCCTAACACTGCCGGGGATCGACAGCATCCGAATGGCAGCTTTCGGCCATTTGCCGTCATACAGCTCGACCCCCAGAATATATCAGTTGAATGGCGGCTCTACCCCCTAAAGCGGACGCCCGTTTTCGGGGAATTCGGAGCTAGGGCGATGTCGGCTTGAGGAATTAATTGAATGAATATCGAAATAGTCTTTGATTGGGCTGTGTTTTGGTCGGTGTTGGCGGCCTTGGGGATTCACTGGCTATTCTCTTCTATCGCGCGTGGAGTCACGTCGGATAGGAGCGTTGGAAATTTAGCCGTCGTAATGGATAGAGTAACGAACACGCTAGAGAGTGCACTAGAACAACTCAATCGGGACGTGGGCGAGATACTCGTCCAGACAGGCGAAATCAGGCGCCGAGTGACGAAACTGGCGACCGATACCGATCACGACGATTAATAATAGGCTCGAGCTTTATCGTTCCCATTTGGACGAGTCGGACTGGGACTGGTACTGAGTGGCCACTATCGGCCAGCAACGGCCGTTCGTCATTTTTCGAACGCATCTTTGCTCATTGCCAGTACCAGCTCAAACACTCGCGATGGATTCGCGCCAGACCCGCGCTCAAGTTGCCGAGTATCCACCGACTTCCATTGAGGTTGAGACCCCTGATTCTGGAACTCAGACTCTAACACTTCGAGCCAGTCCTCCTTGCCGTCGAACTCGAATCTCAAGCGCCTGTGCGATGTTCCGACGATCAACGTCCAACTACCGAACGCCAAATAGTTGTATTGGTTTTCGTAAACAGCTAGATCGTGTTCGAGCAGCGCTTTCGCCAAACCAGCAAGCGCGTCGAAGAACGTGGCTGAGAATCCGCAATCATCGTCTACTGTCACAGGTTATTTCTTCGGATAATTTGCCGAAAATTTCGAAGGCCGGATTGGGTCGGAAGCCGACGTTCATGATCATCTAGATTCTACACCTCTGAGGCGTCCGCTTTCGGCCAGATATAGGTATTCCGTCCTGCTTTCAGCGATAGTGCTCGCAGCTGACAGGTAGCTGTCAGTGTCAGCGGGACATGCACCTGCGGATTACGAATATTTCGGCCAGAGCGTTCGACGCTTACCGCTTCTCCTTCGAGTCCGCAGGCGCGCTCGAGCTCATAACGAATACTCAGGGCTTGCCGCTTCACCGGCTCGCTATATCTGCTTCGAGAGCTCAAGCATGCACGTCCCTGTGGCTAATACTACACCGCGGAGAGCAATGATGAATCAGGAATCGGGGAAGCCTTTCACGGCCTATATCGGCATCGACTGGGCCAGCGCCAAGCACGACATCTGCCTGCAGGTGGCAGGTCGTGAGGATCGAGTGTTCGAGCGCATCACCCACACGCCCGAAGCCATCGAGGCGTGGGCGCAGGCCCTGTATCAGCGCCTCGGCGGACCCATCGCCGTGGCGCTTGAGCTCAGTGAAGGACCGATCGTCTCGGCACTGGAGAAGTACGACTTCCTGGTCCTCTTTCCCATCGATCCGAAGCGTCTGGCGAAGTACCGCGAGGCCTTCACCCCCAGCGGCGCCAAGGACGATCCCACCGATGCCGAGTTCGCACTCGACTACCTCATGCGCCATCCCGAGAAGCTCAAAGCCCTCAAGCCCCAGAGTGTTCCGATGCGCAAGCTGCGCTACCTCGTCGAGGCCCGCGATCGCCTCAAGGGCGATCAGTCACGCTGCGTCAACCGCCTCGTCCAGGCGCTTAAGCACTACTACCCCCAAGCCCTTGATTGGTTTAGCGAACACAACACCGTCGTGTTCTGTGACTTCCTCAAGCAATGGCCGACGCTGGAGAAAGTCAAACGCGCTCGCCGAACCAAGCTCGAGCGCTTCTTCGCAGACCACAACGTGCGCTTCGCGCAAGTCATCGAGGACCGCATCCAGGCCATCAAGGCCGCCACACCCCTGACCCATGATGAGGCCGTCATCGACGCTCATCGCTTACAGGTCGAGATCCTCATCG